>DASTMZ010000148.1:0-10808 GCA_035713725.1 Micromonosporaceae bacterium | reverse complement strand
CGCGGTCAACATGATCACCACGATTCTGACGCTGCGCGCGCCCGGCATGACGATGTTCCGGATGCCGATCTTCACCTGGAACATCATGGTGACGGCGCTGCTCGTCCTGATGGTGTTCCCGATCCTCGCGGCCGCGCTGCTCGCCGCCGAGGCGGACCGCCAGCTCGGCGCGCACGTGTTCGACTCAAATACCGGCGGCGCGCTGCTATGGCAGCACCTTTTCTGGTTCTTCGGCCATCCCGAGGTCTACATCGTCGCGTTGCCGTTCTTCGGCATCATCACCGAGATCATTCCGGTGTTCAGCCGCAAGCCGATCTTCGGCTACAAGGGCCTGGTCGCGGCTACGCTCGGCATCGCCGCGTTGTCCATGAGCGTATGGGCGCACCACATGTTCGCCACCGGGCAAGTGCTGCTGCCGTTCTTCTCGTTCCTGAGCTTCCTCATCGCCGTGCCGACCGGCATCAAGTTCTTCAACTGGATCGGCACGATGTGGAAGGGCCAGATCACGTTCCAGACGCCGATGCTGTTCGCGCTCGGCTTCCTCACCACGTTCCTGTTCGGTGGCCTGTCCGGCGTCATCCTGGCGTCGCCACCGCTCGACTGGCACGTGTCGGATACGTACTTCGTCGTGGCGCACTTCCATTACGTACTGTTCGGCACGATCGTGTTCGCGGTCTACGGCGGCATCTATTTCTGGTTCCCGAAGATGACCGGCCGCATGATGGACGACCGGCTCGGCAAGGTGCATTTCTGGCTCACCTTGATCGGCTTCCACGCCACCTTCCTGGTGCAGCACTGGCTCGGCGCGGAGGGCATGCCGCGACGCATCGGCGACTACGCGGCGTCGGACGGATTCACGTTCCTGAATACGTTCTCGACCGTGGGTGCGTTCATCATCGGTGCGTCGACGCTTCCATTCCTCTACAACGTGTGGAAGTCCTACAAGTACGGCGAACTCGTCGAGGTCGACGATCCGTGGGGCTTCGGCATGTCGCTGGAGTGGGCAACCAGCTGCCCACCGCCGCTGCGCAACTTCGATCGAATGCCACGCATCCGCTCCGAGCGGCCGGCATTCGATCTGCACTACCCGGAATACGCGCCCGGGGCGCCACAGCGTGAAGTGCCGGTCGGCGCCGGGTCGGCGACGCCCGAGGTCGGCCGCTAGCCGCTGCACGCGGCCGAGGCGGCACGACCCGCGGCCGACGGCTAACGCGGCCAGCCGCTAGCCGCACCGCCAACGCGGCTAGCGGCTGCGCAGTGCGCCGAGGGCGGCGACCCGCGCGATGCGCCCGGCGACTCGCTGTCCCGGAATGAACCGCTTCCTACGCGCTTGACGGATCGCCAGCCGCACCGCTCCGACCGGTTCGAGCGTGCCCGACGCGATCGCCAGCGCGACGAACTGTTCCAGCGTCTTGCGATGCCGCACCATCGGACGGCCGGCGGCGGCGTCCCGGAGTGCTTGCCGCACGAACCTTGCGCCGACGATGGTCCCGATACCCCGCGTGGGTAGGTTCTCGACGAGCCTTCGGGTGGCCGCCAGGCCGTCGCCGTCCCAGATCTGGGTGGCGCGCGACGGACCGGTCGCCGCGGAAACGTAGGGCACCGCAATCCACTCCGGCATGAAGCGCCGCAGCAATTCGTCGTGCAGACATCGGCTCCGCTTCTGCTGTGAGGTCAGCGCGAACGTCGCAGTGACGACCGCGGGCGTAAGGAACGGCACCACGGTCCCGATGGAGTAGGCCGATGTCGCCCAGCGTCGCATGCGCTCCATCAGGTACACATAGTCGAGTCGCTCGAATCCGACGAGGCCGAGCGATGCGGCATGGTCGACGAGCGCGACGAGCCGCGCGTCCTCCCGCGCCCAGTCGTCGGGCTCGACCACGTGCTCGCGTGCGCCGGAAAGCAAGTGATGTCGGGCACCGGCAAGCGTCGCGTCAGGCGTCTCGTCATCGTCCGCCGGATACCAGTAACCCGTGGCGAGTTCGCCGGCCGCGCCGGTGATGACCAATCGGTGCGTCGCGTCCGCAAGGCGTTCGGCGACCGCTGGACGGGCGAAGTAGGTGGCCGGGAACTGAAAGTCGTGCTGTCGCTGGAGGCGGAGGACGCGTTCGGCGAGGCCGACATCGAGAACGTCGTCAGGCGCCGCGGCCGGCGAGACGTCGTGCGCGGGCCGCAGGCCGCGGGTATCACCGACGATCTCGACCAGTCGCCGCGCCACCTCGGCCTCCGCGGCTAGGTCGTCGTTGGTGACAAAACGCGGCCGTTGGCCGGCGTCGAGCAACGCTGCGGCGAGCACGCGAGAGTCCTTGCCACCGGACAGTCCGAGCACGATCTCGTCGGCATACAGTGCACCGAGACTCGACACCGTGGCACGAACCGCCATCGCAGCGTTGTCGAGCACCGCCGCCGTGCCGTCGCCCCGTGCGGCCAGCCCGTTGCGCACCACATCATCGGCGCAGAACCGGGTGTCGTGCCCGATATGCCACCCGATCGGTGTCGGCCGACACGTCACGCGCTCGCCCGGATGCAGCAGCCGCACGCCGTCGACCGGGGAGCTGTCGCCGCCGAAGTGGCCGGTCACCGCGTACGACGCCCAGCCCGACCGCGATGGAGTCGCGCGACCGCTGAGCAACTTGCCGAGCAGCGTCGACCGGTTTGAGAACGCCATGACGCCGGACGCGGCAGCGGTAAATATCCGGCACTGACCGAGCCAGTCCTGCTGGATCACGAGCCGCCCGGCCGCGTCATCACGGGCAATGAGACCAAACGGTGGTACGACGTCGGCGTGCACGTCCGCACCGTCGAGCAGCCGTCGGGCCATGCCCAGCGGCCCTCCGGTGACATTCCCGGCGACCGGAATGCCGAGCGATATCGCGGTCACTCCGCCGCCGGCAGCGACCGTCGGCCAGCGGTACCCGCCCATGTCCTTGAGATGCCACACTGCGAGGCCCCACGTGGCACCGCCCATATCGGTGCGCATGAACGTCGGGGGCACGATCGCCCCGGCGGAGGCCGAGGCGCGACGGAGCCGTCCGGACACCGACCGCGCGGCGGCCGGGTCGGTCGCGAACCACGCCAAGACAACGAACACCCGGGACCCCTGACCGAATCGTTATCTAACGCATAGGCGGTGCTCAGTGCCGACTCAGCCGCCATGCCGGCGGAAACGTATCCGGGATGATTCGCCGGCGAGCGCCCCCGATCACATCTCGGTCAATGACTCACGGAACGTGCAAAGATCATCATTCCTGTGAAAATCATGTGGGTACGAGTGCCTGACGGGGCTCGGAACGGGCTGCTGGTAGGCCGGTCGGGCGGCTCACGATGCCGAACGCGGGTCAAGTCGACCCGCCCGGCTAGACCGCGTCGGCCGATCGACCGTACGAGCGCTTAGTCCTGCACGTCGCGATCTGAGCCTCGGCGTGCCATGCGTAGTGCGCCAGACGGCGTCGTTAGGCGACGGTCGGCGCGCCGACCAGGACGGCGCCGGAGTCGCGCATCGCTTCCACCGCCACGCCGGTGGTGTCTCGGGAGACGCCGGCCGTGAAGTCGAGGAGCACGGTGGTGGCGAAGCCCTCCTTGACCGCGTCGACCGCGGTCGTCCGGACGCAGTAGTCGGTGGCGAGGCCGACGACGTCGACGTCCGTCACGTCGTGCATGCGCAGCCACGCCGCGAGACCGATGCTGCCGGTACGACCCTCGAACCCGGAGTACGCCGCCGCATGCTCGCCCTTAACGAACACCGCCTCGATCCGGTCGGTGTCGAGTGCCGGGTGGAACTCCGAGCCGGCCGTACCAGCGACGCAGTGCGGCGGCCACGAGTCGAGAAAGTCTGGCGGGTCGCCGAAGTGCGCGCCCGGGTCGACGTGGTGGTCCTTTGTAGCGACGACGTGCGTCCAGTCCCGCTCCGGGTCGGCGAGAAGGTTGGAGATCCGGGCGGCTATGTCCGCGCCGCCGGCGATGGCGAGCGAGCCGCCTTCGCAGAAGTCGTTTTGAACGTCGACGATGATGAGCGCGCGCGCCACGATGACTCCTAGCTCGGGGCGATGGCCGGGACCATGGTCACCGGAATGGCTGGGTCGCCGGCCGACAGCTTCAGGCCTTCCCACGGTATCGAGATCAACGCCGCGCGCAGGTGCTCCCGTGAGTCGGCGAGCGGGACCGGTTCGTCCGGCACACCCGCGGTGACGTACGAATGCTGGAGCAGCCGGTCTCCCGGTTCGTGATCGGGCACGCCCTGCGACACGATGATCTCCTCGGTCGCCGTACCGGTCGGCTTGTGGCGGCGCACCGCGACCTTGCGTCCGCCCACGGTCGCCTTGTGCTCGCTCCGCTTCACGACCGGTCGGCCGTCGACCTCGACGAGTTTGTAGACGAGACCGGCGGTCGGTGCGCCGGAGCCCGTCACCACGGCGGTTCCGGCGCCGTAGGCGTCGACGGGTTCGGCGGCGAGCGCGGCGATCGAGTATTCGTCGAGATCGCCGGACACAATGATCTTTGTGTTCGTGGCACCCAGCGAGTCCAGCAGCGCACGGGAGTGGACGGCGAGCGCCGACAGGTCACCGGAGTCGATCCGGATCGCGTTCAAATCCGGGCCGGCCACCGCGATCGCGTTCCGGATGCCTTCGGCGATGTCGTACGTGTCGACAAGCAACGTCGTGTTCTTGCCGAGCGCGGCGACCTGCGACGCAAACGCGGCCGGCTCGTCATCGTGGAGCAGCGTGAACGCGTGCGCCGCGGTACCCGTGGTCGGGATCCCGTAGGCCCGGCCGGCGGCGAGATTCGAGGTCGCCGCAAACCCGGCGATGTACGCCGCCCGCGCACCGGCGACCGCGGCCCGCTCGTGTGCCCGTCGCGATCCCATCTCGATCAGTGGCCGGCCGCGCGCCGCGGTGACCATGCGAGCCGCGGCGGAAGCGATTGCGCTGTCAAAGTTCAGCACCGACAACACCAGCGTCTCGAGCACCACGCATTCCGCGAACGTCCCGGAGACGGTCAGGATCGGCGAACCAGGAAAGTAGAGCTCACCCTCCGGGTATCCGACGACGTCCCCGGTGAATCGATAGGCGGCGAGCCATCCGGCGGTCGCGTCGTCGACGACGCCGCCACGGCGCAGGAAGTCGACGTCCTCGGCGGCGAATCGATACTCCGAGATCAGTTCGACGAGCCGTGCGGTGCCGGCTACCACGCCGTAGCGGCGCCCGGCTGGCAGACGGCGCGAGAACACCTCGAACACGCAGGTGCGGCTCGCCGTGCCGTCGCGGAGCGCGGCGTGCAGCATCGTGAGTTCGTAGTGGTCGGTCAGCAACGCGACGCTGGGATCGCTCACGATCTTTAGCCTAGAGCGCGTGGCAGCCGGTGAGCGTGTGACGTCGCTCAACCGAGCCACGAGGCCGGCCGTCGCGACGGGCACGTGGATGTGACCGGGTCCGTGGCACGATGGAGGACATGGCCGCGCCCCAGGTGATCCCCGCCGACGCGCCGGAGATCGAAGAGGTCCCCGAGCACGATCGACCATGGGTGACGATCGTCTGGAACGACCCGGTCAACTTGATGTCCTACGTGACCTGGGTGTTCCAGAAGCTGTTCGGCTACAACCGCGAAAAGGCCGAAAAACTCATGCTCGACGTGCACCACAAGGGCAAGGCCACGGTGTCGTCGGGTGCTCGCGAACGGATGGAGCACGACGCATCGCGACTCCATGCGTACGGACTCTGGGCGACCGTGGATCAACCTTGAGCATGTTCCGCCGCAAGGGCTCCCGGTGCGTCGCGCGGTTCGAGGCGTACGAGGTGCGAGCACTGCGTCAGGTCGCGGCGGAGGTCGTCGCGCTGCTCACGGACGGCTTTGACCAGGCGGACCCGGTCGTCGAGCGGCTGTTCCCCGCGGTCTATCCCGACGACCCGGCCAGCACCGCTGACCTTCGTCAATACATGGACGGTGAGCTCAAAACCGCCAAGATCGACCAGGCCGGTGCGATCCTCGCCGCGCTGCCGAACGACGGCGGCACCGAGGTGTCGCTTGACGAGGAAGCGGCCGACGACTGGCTGCGGGCCCTCAACGACGTACGGCTGGCGCTCGGCATCCGGCTCAACGTACGCGACGACATGGATCTCGAGGAGGAACTGGACGAGGCGGTGCTGCGCGATCCGACATCACCGCGCGTCGGTCAGTTGGAGCTCTACGGCTACCTCGGACTACTTCAGCAGTCGTTGCTCGAGGCGCTCACCGCCTGAGCGACCGCGTCGCGCCATCTGCGAGCGTGTGCGGTCAGCGGTCCGGGCCGGTGAGGCCGCGGCGGACGGCGAGCAACGCGGCCTGCGTCCGGTCGGCCACACCGAGCTTCATCAACACGTTTGACACGTGCGTCTTGACGGTCTTCTCGGACAGCGACAGCGATCGCGCGATTTCGCGGTTCGACCGGCCGTTCGCGATCTGCGCGAGCACGTCGCGCTCGCGGGCGGTCAGCGGTGACGCCTGCGCCGGATCGGGCGCCATCAGCGCCGCCGCGACGTCCGGCTGCAAAAGCACGTGACCCGCGTGTACGGAACGGATCGCGTGCGCGAGATCGCGTGGCTCGACGTCCTTGAAGATGACGCCGTACGCGCCGGCGCGCACCGCCGGCACCGTCACCGACGGATCCGTGAAGCTCGTGATGACCAGGACGCGCGCGGTTGAGCCGGCGTCTCGCAGCGCGCGCAACGCCTCGACGCCGTCCATCCCCGGCATCACGAGATCGAGCAGGATCACGTCCGGCGACAGTTCCTTCGCGGCTTGGACACATGTCGCACCGTCGGATGCCTCTCCCACCACGTCGATGTCGTCCTGCAGTTCCAGGAACGTACGCAGACCGCGGCGGACCACCGTGTGGTCGTCGGCGATCAGCACCCGGATCGGCTTGTCACCCACTCGGCACCCCGATCGGCACGACCATGCGAACCGTGGTGCCCTTGTCCGGCGCCGATTCCACGGTTAGCCGGCCACGCACCGCGTGCGAGCGTTCGCGCATCGACGCGAGCCCGAGCCGATGGGACGCGGCAACCGCACTTACGTCAAAGCCACGGCCGTCGTCGACGACCTCGAGCTTCGCGTGCGTGTCGTCACCGTCCAGCGCGACGCGAACATGCGTGGCGTGCGCGTGCTGCAGCGCATTGTGCAGCGCTTCTTCGGCGACCCGCAGCATCGCCTCCTCGACCTTCGGTGTGAGCTTCGGGCAGCCCGCGCTGGAGTATTCGATGGCCGCGGCGTGTACGCGGTTCAGCAGCGCGACGCGGGCGCCGAGCGTCGCGGCAAGGCCTTCCCGGGACAGTTCCGGCGGCCGCAATTCTGCGACGATCTGGCGCAGCTCGTTGGTGGCGTCGGTGGCGAGCGCGGTCACGGTGTCGAGTTCGGCGAGGGCGCGTTGCGGGTCGCGCGACACCAGCGCGGCCGCCGCTTGTGCGGTCAGTCGCAGGCTGAACAATGTCTGTGCCACGGCGTCATGCAGTTCGCGGGCGATCCGTTGCCGTTCTTGCACCAGGGTTAGCTCGCGGCCCTGTTCGAAGAGGCGGGCATTGGTGAGCGCGATCGCGGCGTGTGCCGCGAGGACGCCGAGCAGCCGCTGGTCGTCCTCGGTGAACTCGGGCCGCCCGTTCGGGTTCGCGAGATATATCGCGCCAAGGATCTCGTCGCCGTCCACGATGGGTACGCCTAGGAACGCCTTGAGCATCGGATGCGCCGGCGGCCACCAGCCGAACCGTGGATCGGCTCGCAGATCGGGCAAGCGCTGCGGCGCCGGGTCGGACAGCATCACGCCGAGCATGCCGTGCTGCCGTGGCAGTGGACCGATCGCGGCCCACTGTTCCTCGCTCACCCCGTCGACCACGAACTCGGCGAAGCCGCCCTGCTCGTCGGGTACGCCGAGGGCCGCGTACGCGGAGTCGAGCAACGTTCTGGCCGTACCCACTATGGTCTGCAATACGTCGCGGACCGAGCGGTGCCCCGCGACCTGGAGCACCGCGGCGCTGAGCTCGTCCAATGTCCGACGCGAGTCCACATGACAACGCTAAACCGGCGCGCCCGGCCGTGACATGCGGCGGTGGACCTAGGTCAAAGGTCCCAAGTCCCGCGCGGCTCGCGCCCGATTCGCCGGGCGGCGCGCCGCCATACCGTCGAGGCATGCCTACCGCGATCATCACCGGGGCCTCGAAGGGTCTCGGCCTAGCACTCGCCGGCCGGCTCGCGGACGCGGGCTGGCACCTCATCATCGACGCCCGCGGCGCGGAAGCCTTGCATGCCGCGGCCGACAAGCTCCGCGTCGACGGATCGGCAGCGTGCCGTGCCGAGCCGGACGGCAGCGGCGAACGCGTTCGTATCGAGCCGATCGTCGGCGACATCACCTCGGCCGAGCATCGCGACGCGCTGATTCGCGCGGCGACCGCGTCCGGCCGACTCGACCTGCTCGTCAACAACGCCGGCACGCTCGGACCGAGCCCGCTGCCGTCCGGTGCCGACCTCGATCCGGCGGCGCTGCGGGAGATTGTCGAGACGAACGTGGTCGCGCCCCACGCGCTGACTCAGGCGGCGCTCCCGCTGCTACGCGCGTCGCACGGCTTGGTCGTCGATATCACGTCCGACGCGGCCATCGAGGCGTACCCGGGTTGGGGCGGGTACGGCGCCGCCAAGGCCGCCACCGAACAACTGCGCAACGTGCTGGCCGCCGAGGAGTCGGACGTGACCGTGTGGCGCGTCGATCCCGGCGATCTGCGTACCGACATGCACCAGCTCGCGTTCCCCGGCGAGGACATCAGCGACCGGCCGCTGCCGGAGACCGTCGCGCCCGGGTTACTTGGCCTAATCGAGGCACGTCCGCCGTCCGGGCGTTACAAGCTCGCCGACTTCGTCCCGGCGGCGCGCCCGGCGCCCGATGAGGAGTCTGCGATCGCGGTGGTGGCGCTCGTCGGCGACCACGGCACCGAGTCTCGCAGCGAGTCGGGCAGCGAGCCAACCGGCGCGCCCGTCGCGTTATGGCTCACGATCGAGGTCGACGACTTCGACGCGGCCGCGACGTTCTACCGCGATGTCGTCGGCCTCCCGGAGATCGACGGGTGGCAGAGCGACGACGAGGTCGGATCGGTCTTCGCCGTCGGGCCGGCGGCCCGGGTCGAGATCGAGCGGCCGGCCACCCCATCACCGGGCGCGCGCCTGGCCATCGAGTACCCCGACCTCGCCGCGCTAACCACCGCGTACGACCGGATTGTCGCCCGCGTCGGAGCGGCGGCCACTCCGTTGCGGCGCCACGAGCGCGGCCACTCCGGTTTCACCATCTACGACCCGCGCGGCACCGAACTTTACCTGTGGAGCGAGAAGTGACGACCATGACGCTGGACTTCGAGGTGCCCGCCGCACTGTCCGCCCACGAACCACCCGAGGCCCGTGGCATCGCACGCGACCACGTGCGGATGCTCGTCGGTCGACGGGAGACCGGTGAGGTCAGCCATCATTGCTTCACCGAGTTGCCCGATGTGCTGACGCCGGGTGACGTGCTCGTGGTCAACACGTCCGCCACCGTGCCGGCCGCACTCGACGTACTCGGACGGGCCAACCTCGTGGTGCACGTGTCGACCGAACTTCCGGACGGGACGTGGGTCGTTGAGTTGCGGCACCGTGTCGCCGGCGGCGCGACGGAGCCGTACGCTGACGGGGTCGCGGGCGACCGTCTCACGCTGGACGGCGGTGCGCACGCCCGGCTGCTGCGGCCATATTCGCCGCGCCGGCTGTGGGTTGCCGAGCTCGATGTGCCCTCCGTGCCGAGCTACCTCATGGCACACGGGCGACCGATCCGATACTCCTATGTGGACCGTGACTGGCCGCTGTCCACGTATCGGTCGGTATTCGCCACCACCCCGGGCAGCGCGGAGATGCCGAGCGCGAGTCGTCCGTTCACCGAGGAGCTCGTGACGCGACTCGTGTCCCGCGGCATCGTGTTCGCCCCGATCCTGTTGCACACCGGGGTGGCGTCGCCGGAGGCGCACGAAAAGCCCTATCCGGAACGGTTCCGCGTGCCGGAGACCACGGCGCGACTCGTCAACGAGGCTCGCGACGCGGGTCGTCGGATCATCGGCGTCGGCACGACCGCGGTGCGGGCCATCGAGACCGCCGCGGATGAGCGCGGTCGGTTGCGCGCCGCGGGCGGTTGGACGTCCGTCGTCGTGACACCGGAACGGGGGGTACGAGCAATCGACGGTCTCGTGACCGGCTTCCACGAACCGCAGGCGTCACACCTGCAGATGCTGAAGGCGATCGCGGGCGAGCGGCTGATCGAGGCGTGCTACGCGGCGGCGCTGGATGAGGGGTACCTCTGGCACGAGTTCGGCGACATCAACGTATTGATATAGCTAGCCATCTGCGAAATCACGACGAGGGACGGTGCGCCGACCAACGGTCCAGGCGCTTCGACTGGTAATGGCCAAAGCGCCTGGACCTCCGGTCGGCGCACCTTCCCTCGGCGTGACAGGTAGGGCGGACGACGGTTAGCTGGCCGGACCGGCGATCTCCCAGACGTAGCCGTCGAGGTCCTCGAAGCTTGCGGTTCGCGGACCCCATGGCCGGTCCATCGGACCGTTCAGCAGCGTGACCCCGGCGGCGGCGAGCCACTCGGCGCGCGAGTCCACATCCTCGACCTCGATGGTGAATACGAGTCGGGCACCGGCCGCGGCGTCGGCGGCGGTGGCCGGCTCGATCAACTCCGGGACGGCCGGCGCGCGCAGCAGATTTACCAGGGCGCCGCCAAACTGGAACACCGCCGAGTCATCGTCGGTGAACATCGG
>DASTMZ010000147.1:0-12759 GCA_035713725.1 Micromonosporaceae bacterium | reverse complement strand
CGACGTGGAGGGCATCCGGTGGATCCGTGCGCTGCTGCGGGACATGGCCGCGCAGGGCCGCACGGTATTCGTCTCGTCGCACCTGATGAGCGAGATGGCGCAGACCGCGCAACACCTCGTCGTCATCGGACGCGGCCGGCTACTCGCCGACACGTCGGTTGACGCGTTCGTCGGTGGCGCCGCCTCACTCGAAGACGCCTACGTAGCTCTCACTGAAGACGCGGTCGAATACCGCACGATGAATGGAGAATCGCTGTGAACGTGTTGCAGGTCAACGTGTTGCGGTCCGAGTGGACCAAACTGCGCACCCAACCATCCGCGGCGTGGGCGCTGGTGACCACGCTCGCTGCGATCGTCGGCTTCGGCATCCTCTACAGCCTGGTGCGCGAGACTCGGCCGCCGCAGGGCGCGTCGGCACTCGCGGCCTTCGATCCGACCGCGGTGAGCCTCGCCGGCATCAACCTGGCTCAGCTCGCCATCGGCGTGCTCGGCGTGCTGCTGATCAGCAACGAGTACGCCACCGGACTGATCCGCTCGACGTTCGCGGCGGTGCCGACCCGGCTGCCGGTTGTTGTTGCGAAGGCGGTCGTGATGACGCTCACGACTCTTGTCCTGTGCGTGCCGGCCACCGTCGCGGCGTTCCTCACCGGCCAGTCGATCCTCGCGCGGGAGCACCTCGACATCGCATTCGGCGCACCCGGCGTGTGGCGCGCGGTTATCGGCAGCGCGCTCTACCTCGGAGTCGTGGGACTGCTCGGGCTCGCGCTCGGCACACTGATGCGCAACACCGCCGCGGCGGTGGGTACCGTCGTCGGCGCGCTGTTCGGGCTGCCGCTCGTTCTGGCGCTCTTCCCGGCGAGCGTGCAGGACCATGTCTACAAGTACTTGCCCGGACCGGCCGGGCTTGCCGTCACGGAGGTGCGGCCGGATCCGGACTCGCTCGCGCCCTGGGTGGGCTTCGGCGTCATCTGCGCGTACGCCGCTGTGGTCGCTGCGCTGGCCGCGTACCGCGTGCGGCGGAGCGACGCCTAGCCGACTCGTGGTGGACCGGCTCGTGGTGGACCGGCCCGTGATGGAATGGCCGAAGCCACGGGGAGAGAAGCCACGGGGAGAAGTGGACGGCGGGGAGGTCGACGTGCAGCGTTGGCGGGGATTCGAGGCGGCACCCGGTGGCTGGGGCCGATCGGTCGTGACGATCGGGGTGTTCGACGGCGTACACCGCGGACACCAGCAGATCATCGGGTACGTCGTGGAGCGCGCGCACGAACTCGGCGTGTCATCCGTGGTCGTGACGTTCGATCCGCACCCGGCCGAGGTGGTGCGGCCCGGATCCCATCCCGCCGTCCTCACCGAGCCGCACCGCAAGGCCGAGCTGATCGAGGCACTGGGTGTCGACGTGCTGTGCGTCGTGCCGTTCACCCAGGCGTTCTCACAGCTCTCGCCCGAGGAGTTCGTGCACGACGCGCTTGTCGAGCACCTGCACGCGACGCTCGTGGTGGTCGGCGACAACTTCCGCTTCGGCCACCGTGCGGCCGGCGACGTCGCGCTGCTGACCCGGCTCGGCCGTACGTTCGGCTTCGCGGTCACGGACGCCGACCTGGTCGCCGAGGGCGGCACGGTCTTCTCGTCGACGTACATCCGGTCCTGCGTGGACGCCGGCGACGTGACGGCGGCCGCGGCCGCGCTCGGCCGGCCGCACCGTGTCGAGGGCATCGTGGTGCGAGGTGACCAACGCGGCCGCGATCTCGGCTACCCGACCGCGAACCTGGCGTGCACCAAGTACGCCGCGATCCCGGCCGACGGTGTGTACGCCGCCGAACTGCATGTGCGCGGCAAGACGTACGGCGCCGCCGTGTCGATCGGCACGAACCCAACGTTCGCCGGGCGGGAGCACCGGGTCGAGGCCTTCGTGCTGGACTACGACGGCGACCTCTACGGAGAGCGGGTCAGCCTCGACTTCGTCGCGCGCCTGCGCGAGCAGCGGCACTACGACACGCCGGAGAGACTCGTCGAGCAGATCGCGGTCGATGTCGCGGAGACACGCGCCGCGCTCGCGCACGGAGCGTGAGGCTCAGCCGTACCGGCTAAATACCATCAAAACCCGCCGAACCGACACGCGGACCGCGCGAACGATGGCGTCGTTTCGAAGATCGGCGGGTGCGACTGGTAGCCTTGGCTTCGACGCCGGGTAACCGGCGGGTTTCGTGTATCTGCCCGACGCCGCGGATCACGGACCTCATCTCACCAGCCCGAACCGAACAGGGAGATCATGGCGCTCGACGCTGAACTCAAGACGCAGATCATGAAGGACTACGCGACCGCCGAGGGTGACACTGGTTCGCCCGAGGTACAGGTCGCCGTCCTGTCCCGGCGCATCGCCGACCTGACCGAGCACTTGCGCACCCACAAGCACGACCACCACAGTCGTCGTGGCTTGCTGCTGCTCGTCGGTCGCCGCCGCCGGCTGCTGAACTACCTGCAGAAAACCGACATCACCCGATACCGTTCGTTGATCGAGCGGCTCGGCCTGCGCCGGTAATCGTCGGCAGGTGCAACCGTTGGGGGAGTGGCCAGCAGCGCGCCGGGCGGCGCGAATGCCCGGTCGCTCCCCCGAGCCGTACCAGGTCGGCACGGGCCACCGCGGCCCGCGTCCGAGCCGTGTCACGGACAACCGAACAGTGGCGGCGACCCACCTCAAACGCCAGGTCACGCGCTCGGCGAACCGGTCTCCGGTAGTGGTCTTCGGGACATCAGTCCCGCGGGCTTCGATCGAAGACCGGCCCATCGCCATCGAAGGTGCGGGGCATCACGGCTGCGGTCGTCGCTCGCGACACTGAGTCGTCCTAGATCCGGATCGATCCGACCGGATCCCAAGACCAAGGAGCACAACCCACACATGTCCGAGTCTCTCGGCACCGAATCAAGCAAGGCGATCATCGACAACGGGCCATTCGGCACGCGCGAGATCACGTTTTCCACGGGCCGCCTGGCCCGCCAGGCCGCCGGCGCCGCGATCGCGCAGCTCGGCGACACGGTCGTGCTGTCCGCCACCACGGTGAGCAAGCATCCGAAGGACCAGCTCGACTTCTTCCCGCTCACAGTCGACATCGAAGAGCGCATGTACGCGGCCGGGCGCATCCCCGGATCGTTCTTCCGGCGCGAAGGTCGGCCAAGCGAGGACGCGATCCTCACCTGCCGGCTGATCGACCGGCCGTTGCGCCCGAGCTTCGCGAAGGGGCTCCGCAACGAGATCCAAATCGTCGGTACGGTGCTCGCGCTCGACCCGTCGCACCCGTACGACGTCGTGGCGATCAACGCGGCGTCGATGTCGACGAAGCTCGCCGGCCTGCCGTTCTCCGGACCGGTCGGCGCGACCCGGGTAGCGCACATCGACGGCGTGTGGGTCGCGTTCCCGACGCACGACGAGCTGGCCCGCGCCACCTTCGACATGGTGGTGGCCGGCCGGGTGCTGCCGGACGGCGACGTCGCGATCATGATGGTCGAGGCGGAGGCCACCGAGCACACGGTCGGCCTCGTCGCCCACGGCGCGACCGCGCCGACCGAGGAAGTCGTGGCGAGCGGTCTCGAGGCAGCCAAGCCCGCCATCCGCGAGCTGTGCCGCGCCCAGCAGGTGCTGGCCGACGGCGCCGCGAAGCCGACCGGTGAGTTCCCGGTCTACCTCGACTATCAGGACGACGTGTACGCCGCCGTGGAGTCGTCGGTGCGCGCCGAGGTCGGCGAGGCACTGAAGATCGCTCCGAAGCAGGAGCGCGAGGACGAGCTCGACCGGCTCAAGGACGCCGCGCACGAGCGGCTGGACGCCCAGTTCGAGGGCCGCGAGAAGGAGATCAGCGCGGCGTTCCGCTCGGTCACGAAGAAGGAGGTGCGCGCTCGGGTCCTCCGCGACCAGGTGCGCATCGACGGCCGTGGTCCGCGCGACATCCGGCCGCTGACCGCTGAGGTCGGCGTGCTCCCACGCGTGCACGGCAGCGCATTGTTCGAGCGGGGCGAGACGCAGATCCTCGGCGTCACGACGCTGAACATGCTGCGCATGGAGCAGGCGCTGGACACGCTGTCGCCGGAGAAGACCAAGCGCTACATGCACAACTACAACTTCCCGCCGTACTCGACAGGTGAGACCGGCCGGGTCGGGTCGCCGAAGCGTCGCGAGATCGGCCACGGTGCGCTCGCCGAGCGTGCGCTGATCCCGGTGTTGCCGTCGCGCACGGAGTTCCCGTACGCGATCCGTCAGGTCTCCGAGGCGGTCGGCTCCAACGGCTCGACGTCGATGGGTTCGGTGTGCGCGAGCACGATGTCGCTGATGTACGCGGGCGTACCGCTCAAGGCACCGGTCGCCGGCATCGCGATGGGCCTCATCTCGGACGAGGTGGACGGCAAGACGTCCTACATCACGCTGACCGACATCCTCGGCGCCGAGGATGCGTTCGGTGACATGGACTTCAAGGTTGCGGGTACCTCCGACTTCGTCACCGCGCTGCAGCTCGACACGAAGCTCGACGGCATTCCGTCCGACGTGCTAGCGGCCGCGTTGGCGCAGGCACACGACGCACGCGCCACGATCCTCGGCGTGATGCTCGGTGCGATCAACGAGCCGGGCGAGATGAGCGACTACGCGCCACGCGTCACGACCGTCAAGATCCCGGTGGACAAGATCGGCATGGTGATCGGTCCGAAGGGGCAGATGATCAACGCGATCCAGGACGAGACCGGTGCCGAGATCTCGATCGAGGACGACGGCACGATCTACGTCGGCGCGACCAACGGGCCGGCCGCGGCCGCCGCGGTGGAGCGCATCAACGCGATCGCGAACCCGACGATGCCGAAGGTCGGCGACCGCTTCCTGGGTACCGTCGTGAAGACCGCGGCGTTCGGCGCGTTCGTGTCGCTGCTGCCCGGTCGCGACGGCCTGCTGCACATCTCGAAGGTCGGTGACGGCACGAAGCGTGTCGAACGCGTCGAGGACTACCTGAACGTCGGCGACAAGGTCGAGGTGCAGATCGCCGAGATCGACGCCCGCGGCAAGGTCTACCTCGACAAGGTCGGGCCGGACGGCGAGGTCATCGTGCCGAGCAGCGGCCCCGGCAACCGCGGTGGTGACCGCGGTCCGCGGGACCGAAGCGACCGCGACCACGGCGACCGCGGCCCAGCGCGCGGCGACGACCGGGCACCCGGCGGATCCGGACCGGGTGCATCCGGGCCGGGCGGCGAGGGCCCGGGTGACGGCGATGAGGCGCGCCGGCGGCGTCGCCGTCAGCGCTGAACCGAACCGGGCGGCAGTCCCACCGATCCGGCGAGCAAGACTCTGTGAGGGCGTAGGCGTGCCTACGCCCTCACGGGTATCAGCACGGACCGGCACTACACCGAACGAGCAGCCGAAGGCGGCAGATGGATCCTCACGCAGACCTCCCGAGCACCGAAACGATCGTCGCCAATCCATTGGGCGGCACCGTGCGGCGCACCGTGCTGCCGAACGGCTTGCGCGTGGTGTCCGAGTCAGTGCCGGCGATGCGCAGCGTGTCGTTCGGGATCTGGGTCGCCATCGGATCCCGTGACGAGGATCCGTCCGACGCGGGCGTCTCGCATTTCCTGGAGCACCTGCTGTTCAAGGGTACGCACCGACGCAGCGCGCTGGACATCTCGGCCGGCATCGAGGCGGTCGGCGGCGAGACCAACGCGTTCACTACCAAGGAATACACGTGCTACTTCGCGCGGGTGCTCGATGAGGACGCCGCACTGGCCGTGGACGTGATGTGCGACCTGGTCACCGATTCCGTGCTCGCGGACGCGGACGTGGAGACCGAGCGTGGCGTGATCCTCGAAGAGATCGCGATGCACGACGACGAACCCGGCGACGAGGTGCACGACCTCATCGCCGAGGCGATCTACGGTGCCGGTACGCCGCTCGGCCGACTCATCTCGGGCACGGTCGACACCGTCACGCCGATGACCCGCGACCAGATCCGCGCCTTCTACCGGTCGCGCTACCGGCCCGAGCACATGGTCGTCTCGTTGGCCGGCAACCTCGACCATGACGCGATCGTGTCGATGGTGACCGAGGCCTTCGCCAAGGCGGGCCTGTCCACCGCCGGGACCGCGACGCCGCGCCGGTCGGGCGAACCGCCGGCGCCAATGCGCGCGCCGTCGGTCCTGGTCCGCGACAAGGACACCGAGCAGGCGCATCTGGTGCTCGGCTGTCCGGGGATGTCCCGGCTGGACGATCGGCGCTTCGCGCTCGGCGTCCTGAACAACTGCCTGGGCGGTGGCATGTCCAGCCGACTGTTCCAGGAGATCCGGGAGAAACGTGGCCTCGCGTATTCGGTCTACTCGTATACGTCGCAGTACGCCGACTCAGGCATCTTCGCGGTGTACGCCGGCTGCGCGCCGGGCAAGGTCGACGAGGTGCTCTCGCTCATTCGCGTCGAGCTGGCTCGAGTGGCCACCGACGGGCTCACCGACGACGAAGTGAGCCGCGGCAAGGGAATGATGAAGGGATCGCTCGTGCTCGGCCTCGAGGACACCGGCTCGCGGATGAGCCGGATCGGCAAGGGCGAGCTGCTCTACAACGACCTGTTGACCGTCGACGACCTACTGGCTCGCGTGCAGGCGGTGACTGCCGCGGAAATTCGCGAGGTCGCCGCCGACCTCCTGACCAGGCCGATGTCGCTGGCGCTCGTCGGACCCTTCGGCGACCAGGACTTCTCGCATCTGCTCGCGGTATGACGACCTTTTCGCCGGACGTCCGGCGACTCGACGGCCTTCGGGTAGCTTGATCGTCCGGAGTGGAATCTGAGGCACCTCTCCGGCGCGCGGTTAGATCGTTGACCATCCACTCGTTGCGCCTTTCCGCTCACCATGGGCACTCCGCCGCGCCCGGTGCCGCGTAACGGTCGGTCACGGGTACCCACCGAATCTGTCCAGATGTGCCGCGACGTGCCTACTTGAGAGCGCCGACCAGCGTTGCATGGGCTAGGTTGATCGGCGTGACTGAGGAACGGGAACCGATCCGGGTCGGTGTGCTCGGCGCACGGGGCCGGATGGGCATCGAGGTGTGCCGCGCCGTGGAGGCCGCCGACGACATGGAGCTGGTGGCCATGGTCGACCAAGGCGACTGGCTGTTCAACGCGTCGGACGCCGGCGCGCAAGTGCTGGTCGACTTCACCAACCCGGACGTCGTCATGGACCACGTGCACTGGGCCGTCGACCAGGGCCTGAACATCGTCGTCGGAACCAGCGGGTTCACCGAGTCACGCATCGAGCGCATCCGCGGCTGGCTGAATCTCAAGCCGGAGGTCGGCGTCATGATCGCGCCGAACTTCGCGATCGGCGCGGTGCTGATGATGGAGTTCGCCGCACGGGCCGCACGCTTCTTCCCGTCTGTCGAGATCATCGAGATGCATCACCCGAGCAAGGTGGACGCGCCGAGCGGGACCGCAATGCGAACCGCTTCGATCGTGTCGCAGGCCAGGGCCGCCGCGGGGATGGGCGCGATGCCGGACGCGACGAAGGACGAGATGGTCGGCGCACGCGGGACCGAGACCGACGGCGTTCGCATTCACTCCGTGCGGGCGTCCGGGCTCGTCGCGCACCAGGAAGTGTTATTTGGTACGGCCGGGGAGACGCTGACGATCCGGCACGACTCGTACGAGCGCGCGTCGTTCATGCCCGGCGTACTGATGGCGGTGCGTGCGATCCTCGACCGTCCCGGCCTCACGATCGGGCTGGACTCGCTCCTAGGCTAGCCAAAGCGCCTGGACCTTCGGTCGGCGCACTATTTCTGGCTGAAGCGCCTGGACCGTTGGTCGGCGCACTCTTCCTGGCTAAAGCGCCTGGACCTTCGGTCGGCGCACTTCGTGTCCGAGTTATTCGGACGTGTCGCTGGCGTTACTCGGGTGGGTCAATGGCGAGTGAGACGTGTAGGCGGAGTTGGGGGACGAGCAGATCGTCGACGTCCAGCGCACGCGTCGCGCCGTCCGGTTCCCAGCCCGCCGACGCGAGGAATGCTCGGGTGGCCGGATCCTCCTCGTACGCCCACGCGACCGCGCTTTCGAAGCCGTCCATACGCCATCCCTCCACGGCCGCGGCGAGCAGCCGGCTGCCGTGGCCACGCCGGCCCCACCGTGGCTCGACGAGCAGATCGGTGACCGCGGCGACGGTATCCGGCAGCGGCTTCTCCTCTGGGGCCGCCGCCTCGTCGTCGGCCGGCCCGCTCGCCACGAAACCAACCGTTTGCGCGTGGGTTTCGTCCGGATCTCGGGGCTCTGCGGAAGCGCCGGTCGGCGGCGGACCGGATTGCTCGACGGCGATCCAGACCCGGTGGCGCGCTGACGGCGGCTCGTCGATCGCTTCGCGCCACTGTGCGGCCATCCAGCCGGCGTCGAGATCCGCGAGCACGTGTCGCGGCAAGAGCCGCCGGTACGCGGTCCGCCACGTGGCCAGCTGGATCCGAGCGATCTGTTCCGCGTCTCCTGGTCGCGCCGGGCGGACGAAGCCGGTTGCCATCCGGTCAGCGTACGTGCAGCGTGTAGCGCACCTCCTCGACCGGCCGTCCGCCCTCGTCCTCGACGAGCGTCTCGCCGTCCGCTACGAATCCGCACCGCTCGTAGAACCGGCGCGCACGAGGGTTGTCCGCGAACACCCATAGTCGGACCTCAGTGAACCCGTGACCGGTGAGGTGCTCGATCGCGGCTTGCATCAGCCCCAGTCCGGCGCCGGTCGACCAGCGATCGGGTGTGACGTAGATCGCGAAGACCTGCGCGGCGGACGGGTCGCGCTCGCCGCCCGGCGCTCGGTAGGTGCCGACCGCGACGAAGCCGACGACCGTATCGTCCGACTCCGCGACGAAGATCGCGCCGGGCGCGGACGGGTGCTCGATCGCGCCACGCCACATCGCCGATCGCTCCGCAACATCGAGGCCATCGAGCACGCTCTGCGGTAGCAAACCCTCGTACGCCGTCTGCCAGGTGCGTACGTGTATGGCGGCGATGGCTGGAACGTCGTCGACGACGGCAGGTCGTACGGAAGTCATGTGGGACGTGGTACGCGTCATGCCGCGGCCGGGTCAACGGGATTTGTCCGCGGCAGTGATTCGCCGCAGCTGTTCGCTGCACTGACTTGTCCGACCCGGCCGCTACGCTCGCCAAGTGGATTCGTTGACCGTTGCCCAGGCCAGGCGCATCGCGCTCGCCGCGACCGGGTTCACCGACCCTCGCCCGGCCGGCGTGATCGATGCGCGCCACCTGCGTCGCGTGCTCGAGCGCGTCCTACTGTTCCAGATCGACTCGGTCAACGTGCTGCAACGCGCGCACTATCTGCCGCTCTACAGCCGGCTCGGGGCTTATCCGACGACGTTGCTGGACCGCGCGGCGTACGGCCCGGTGCGGCGTACCGGCGCTGTGGAGCTTGATCCGCCGCGATTTTCCGGGCGGCTCTTCGAATATTGGGGCCACGTCGCGTCGTACCTGCCTATTGAGCTGCATCCGCTGCTGCGGTGGCGGATGGACGACCAGCACCCCTGGGGAGCGGTCAATCGGATCGGTCGCGAGCAGCCGAAGTTGATGTCGTGGATCCGCGACGAGCTCGCGGCCAACGGTCCGATGACGGCGGCGGAGCTGGAGTCCGACGTGCCGCGCCGCACCGGCGAGTGGGGCTGGAACTGGTCGGACGTCAAGATCTTGCTGGAGTGGCTGTTCTGGCGCGGTGAGGTGTTGGTCAGCCGCCGCAACGCAGGATTCGCCCGGCTTTACGCGCTGCCCGAGTTCGTGTTGCCGCCGGAGGTCCTAAACGCGCCGCGGCCGGACGATGCGACCGCCATGCGCGCCTTGCTCGGATTGTCGGCGCGTGCGCTGGGTGTCGCGAACGAGATCGAGTTGCGGGACTACTTCCGATTGCCGGTCGCCGGGTTCCGCGCCGCGTTTCGCGAACTGGTCGATGCCGGCGAGTTGCTTCCGGTGGAGATCGACGGTCTGCGGGGCACGTCCTACCTACATCGAGACGTGAAGGTGCCACGTCGCGTCTCGACGGCGACGCTCGTAAGCCCGTTCGACCCGATCGTCTGGCATCGCAACCGCACCGAGCGGTTCTTCGAGTTCAACTACCGGATTGAGATCTACGTGCCGGCGCCGAAGCGCATCTACGGCTATTACGTGTTGCCGTTCCTGCTCGACGACCGGTTGGTGGCACGGGTGGACCTGAAGGCCGATCGGCGAAACGGGGTGCTGGAGGTGCCGGCGGCGTACATCGAGCCGGGCGCGCCCGGACACACCGCCGAAGCCTTGGCAACCGAACTTCGTCGCTTCGCCGGCTGGTTGGGCCTGACTCGCGTCGACGCTCCGACGAAGGGAAACCTCGCAAGCAAGCTACGCGCTGCGCTCCGAGACGGTGCTGCGACGCCGACCGTGGCACACGCCGAGATCGCGCCGAGCGATGCCGAGGACGACGACGGCGCGCCCGTCGACGGTCCGGTCGCGCCAGCACCGCGAGGAACGCGACGCCGACCCGCAGCGCCGGCGCCGGTTTAATCTGCACCGGCACAACGGCACACCGTCGCGACTCTGGCGAAGCATCGCCCCTGCCGGCTGTTCTACCCGGTCGGCGGTCCGGCATTGCCGAGCTGGAAGTGCCAGATGATCGTGGTCGGAATGTCGAAGGCGGCGCGTGTCGCGGCGGGGAGGTTGGGCATGAGCGACCACGGCCACTCCGTCCAATCGCCGACGTTGAACTGGCAACCGATCGACGTCGCCGACGGCGAACGGCCCATCTCGTGTGTTGACTCGCGCGAACCGCAGCATGTCCGGCGAGGCGTCCACGCCGAACACCCGATGGCCGCGGGCGGCCATGTGTCCCGCATACCGACCAGTGCCGCACGCGGCGTCGAGGCACGCGCCGGCCGGAAGCGCGTCGAGGATCTCAAGCATGGTCGGCTCGTCGACGTCGAACAACGCGTTGCGCGGCTCGTCGTACGTCGCCGACCAGGCCCGGTACGCGGTCGGCACGTCGCCGTGTCGCACCGACACACCGGCGTGGTTCGCGAGCATGGCCAGGCCCTCAAGGCTCAATAGGTAGGCCAACGGGTGCTGGTAGATCATGGGCGGACACCAGCGGGCGCCCGGCGAGTGAGGCTAACGCTTTCTGCGCCGTTCGCCGACCGGTGGCCCGCTGACGGCCGGATCGTGGCGGCCGTGCCGGTGTAGCGTGGGATCGATCCGTTCCGTACGCCGTGGGGACTCGCGATGACGCAGACGTACGAACCGGCGGCCCATTCGCAGGCGGCCGGCGACACGCCCGGCGGGGTCCCGGGCGGTTACGTGTACGTCGCGCCGCCCGGCATGATCGCGGTGCCGGCCTACGCGATCCGGCAAGAGGATCGCTTCAGCCGACTGATGATGCGGCTGTGGACGCGGTCGCCGCGTTGGAGTTCGCCGCTTGCCGTGCTGCTGTGCTTTGCCGGCGGCGTGGCGTATACCCTCGCCACCCACCCAACGTCGTCGGATGCCGCGTCGATGCCGAACTGCGTCATCAAGCTGGCGACCGGGTTCGACTGTCCGGGGTGCGGCGGCACGCGAGCGTTTTATTACCTGCTGCACGGCAACGTCATCGCGGCGGCACGCAGCCACCTGATCCTGGTGTTCGCCGCGCCGTACCTGGCCTACATGTACGTCGCCTGGGCGGCGAACACAGCGTTCCGCTGGCGCATGCCCATGCTGCGGCCGAGCGCGAAGACGGTCAGCACGTTCCTGATCGTGTGGCTGGTCTTCAGCGTGCTCCGCAACCTGCCGTGGGCGCCGTTCACGTGGTTCTACGTCTGACGGCGACGCGGTAAACAGCGGCCACAAATGCCTGACGGGCGGGCACCATCCGGTTGTCGGATAGTGCCCGCCCGCCCCCCTTGGCGTGCAAAGCTTCGTGCGTACGCGTCGCTTGTCGCGTACCAGTCAGTCGGTGAGATCGTCGTCGGCGGACCGAGACGCCGCCGACGGCGACTCGTTGGCCGGCGCCGATTGCGATTCGGTGTACGGCGCCGGCGCGGACGTGGCGCGGCGAATCGTGACATCGCCGCTCACCGTGCGGACGCTGAGTTCGAGCGTTGCGGTGGCACCGCCCGGCGACGAATCTGTCACATTCAGGTCGCTGACCGTGTCGCCGGACAGTGTGCTGACGTCCATCCACACGGCGGTGCCTTCGGCGATGCCGAGGAAGACGTCGCCGGACGCACTGTGAATCGTCGTCGTGCCGCGTGCCAGGTTGCCGAAGTGGAAGTCGCCGGACGCGCTGGCGGCACGTACCGATCCGCCCACCGCGTCGACGGTGACGTCGCCGCTTGCGGTTTTCGTGGTGAAGTCGCCGCCGACGGTGCCACCGCGCAGGTCTCCGGACGCGCTGTTGCTGTTCATCGTGCCGTCGACGCGGCTGAACTGTGTGTCGCCGGAGGCCGAGTGCCGCTGCAGATCACCGGTCACGTGCTCGATGCGCAGGTCGCCCGACGCTGTGTTGATGTCGGCGCCAGCCAGCCGGCCTTCGCAGTTGACGTCGGCGGAAGCCGAGCGCGCCATGATCCGGCTGTCCGAGGGCAGCCGGACGGTGATGTTGAGCGCGGGCGATTTGCGGATCAGGAAGCCGCGCGCTTGTGGGGTCTCGACGAGCAGACCATCGGCGGTCATCTCGACGATGGTCTCCGCGGCGGCCTGGCGGGCGGCATCGCCGGCCGAGCCCGGCCGCACGTCGACATCGACGGTGTCGCGA
>DASTMZ010000146.1:0-23252 GCA_035713725.1 Micromonosporaceae bacterium | reverse complement strand
GTCCTCGAAGTAGGACAGGTATCGGGCATGGTTGATGTGGCCCATGCTGTCCGGGTCCGACCAGCGCACCTGGGCGTGGTAGACGGCGGGGTGGACGGCTCGGCCCGGTTCAGTCACGGGTGAGCTTGCGGTAGGTGACCCGATGCGGGCGAGCCGCCTCCGCACCGAGACGATCGATCTTGTTCTTCTCGTACGCCTCGTAGTTGCCCTCGAACCAGAACCACTTGTCCGGCTCCTCCTCGGTGCCCTCCCACGCGAGCATGTGGGTGGCGACGCGGTCCAGGAACATCCGGTCGTGCGAGATCACCACGGCGCAGCCGGGGAAGTCGAGCAGCGCGTTCTCGAGGCTGGACAGTGTCTCCACGTCCAGGTCGTTGGTCGGCTCGTCCAGCAGGATCACGTTGCCGCCGATCTTGAGGGTGAGCGCGAGGTTGAGCCGGTTGCGCTCGCCCCCGGACAGCACCTTGACCGGTTTCTGCTGGTCCGGGCCCTTGAAACCGAACGCGGCCACGTACGCCCGGGACGGCATCTCGACCTTGCCGACCATCAGATGATCGAGCCCGTCCGAGACGACCTCCCACACCGTCTGGTCGCCTCCGAGCCCGGCACGATTCTGATCCACGTACGACAACCGGACCGTCTCACCGATGCGGACGGACCCCTCGTCGGGCTTCTCGAGGCCGACGATGGTCTTGAACAGGGTGGTCTTGCCGACGCCGTTCGGGCCGATGATGCCGACGATCCCGTTGCGCGGCAACGAGAACGACAGGTCGTTGATGAGCACGCGCTCCCCGGTGGGCTGCCCGTTCTCGTCGCGAGTGGACGGGAACCCCTTAACCAGATGGCTGACCTCGATGACCAGGTTGCCCAGCCGGGGTCCCGGCGGGATCTGGATCTCCTCGAAGTCGAGCTTGCGCGTCTTCTCGGCCTCGGTCGCCATCTCCTCGTAGCGGTCGAGCCGAGCACGCGACTTGGTTTGCCGCGCCCGCGCGTTCGAGCGCACCCACTCCAACTCATCGGAGAGACGCTTCTTCATCTTGGCGTCCTTGCGGCCCTCGACCGCGAGGCGGGCCGCCTTCTTCTCCAGGTACGTCGAGTAGTTGCCCTCGTAGGGGTACGTGTGCCCCCGGTCGATCTCGAGGATCCATTGCGCGACGTTGTCCAGGAAGTAGCGGTCGTGGGTGATCGCGACGACGGTCCCCGCGTACTTGCCGAGGTGCTGCTCGAGCCACTGCACGCTCTCCGCGTCCAGATGGTTGGTCGGCTCGTCGAGCAGCAGCAGGTCGGGCTCCTGGAGCAGCAGCTTGCACAGCGCGACGCGGCGCCGCTCGCCACCGGAGAGCGTCGTCACGTCCGCGTCGGGCGGCGGGCAGCGCAACGCGTCCATCGCGAGTTCGAGCTTGGAGTCGATGTCCCAAGCATCGGCGTGATCGAGCTCTTCCTGCAGCTGGCCCATCTCGGCCATCAGCTCGTCGGAGTAGTCGGTCGCGAGCTGCTCGGCAATCTTGTTGAACCGCTCGAGCTTCACCTTCGTCTCGCCGACCGCCTCTTCGATGTTGCCGAGCACGGTCTTCGCGTCGTTGAGCCCCGGCTCCTGGGCGAGCAGCCCGACGGTGTAGCCGGGCATGAGGCGCGCCTCACCGTTCGTCGGCCGGTCCTGTCCCGCCATGATCCGAAGGAGGCTCGACTTGCCCGCACCGTTCGGACCGACCACGCCGATCTTCGCACCGGGCAGGAAACTGAGCGTGACGTCGTCGAGCACGACCTTGTCGCCGTGCGCTCTGCGCGCCCTATCCAGCGTGTAAATGAACTGCGCCACGGTCTGCTGATTCCTCTTCGTCGTCGGTCACGGTGTCGGTAGCGGCGGGGTGCGGGCGGATCATCATCGGTTCGTCGACGCCGGTTGGCCTCACCGTCGCGCGTGGATCATCGTCCATGCCGAGCCACCGACGGCCACTGCTTGCAGCAGCTGCGATATCCACGTCGCGGCCAGGATCCGTTGTCGACAGACGTCACTTTGTGATCAACATTGCCGAGGCGATCCGGCGCGACGCGTTTACGCGGCCCGGCCGCGGTCAATCTTTCCAGGTGTGGCCGCCGTCGCCCACATCGACCCGACGAGCGGCACACCGTGTCGCCGCCGTGCGGCTTTGCGAACCCGTACGCCTGCACGGTTAACACGGATTGCGTGTTTTGTCCATCACTACCGAGTTTTGGTTGTCCAGGTGATAAAACACGGATAGTGTCGATCATGGCTTAACCGAGGAGGCGGCGTGAGTTCGTTCGTCGTCGTCGCGAACCGGCTCCCAGTCGACGAGGTGATCACCGAAGCGGGCCGTTCCTGGCGGCGGAGCCCGGGTGGACTGGTGACCGCGCTGCATCCCGTGCTGGTCGAGCACGCTGGCAGTTGGATCGGTTGGTCCGGTGGTGTGTCAACCGACCAAGAGGTCGCCCGGTTCGACCGGCCGCGCCGCCGCGAGCCGGCCGCGGGCCGCGACCACGGCGACGACTATCGGCGCGGACAGGTCAAGGTCGACGGTGTCGAACTGCATCCGGTGCCGCTCACCGCGGACGACATCGAGCGCTACTACGAGGGTTTCTCCAACGCGAGCCTGTGGCCGCTCTACCACGACGCCATCGAGACGCCGGTCTACAAACGCAAGTGGTGGGACTCGTTCTCGCGGGTCAACGAACGGTTCGCCGCGGAGACCGCGCGCGTGGCCGACCCGGGCGCCACGGTGTGGATCCAGGACTACCAACTGCAACTCGTACCGTCGATCCTCCGCCGTACCCGACCGGACCTGCGCATTGGCTTCTTCCTGCACATCCCGTTCCCGCCGGTCGAGTTGTTCATGCAACTGCCACGGCGCGTCGAGATCCTGCACGGGTTGCTGGGCGCGGACCTCGTCGGATTCCAGCGCCCACTCGGCGCGCAGAACTTCCTGCGGCTCACCAGGCACCTGCTCGGACTGCGTCCGCGCGGCAACGTCGTCGAGGTGGACGGCCGGGAAGTGCGCGCCGACGCGTTCCCGATCTCGATCGACGTCGGCGAGATCGAGGGTCTGGCGCTGAGCCCGCTGGTGCGGCAACGGGCCGAGCGGATCCGGGTCGAGCTCGGTGAACCGAAGACGGTCATCCTCGGCGTCGACCGGCTCGACTACACCAAGGGCATCGAGGGCCGCATCAAGGCATTCCGCGAGCTGCTGTCGGAGGGACGGCTGTCGGTGCCGGAGACCGTCATGGTCCAGGTCGCGACGCCGAGTCGGGAACGCGTCGAGCGTTACCAGGCGTTGCGCATCGATGTGGAACGCGAGGTCGGTCGCATCAACGGCGACTACGGCCGAGTCGGCGTGCCGGCCGTGCACTATTTGCACCAGTCGTACAACCGCAGCGAACTCGTGGCGTTGTTCTGCGCGGCGGACGTGATGATGGTCACGCCGTTGCGGGACGGCATGAACCTGGTCGCGAAGGAGTATGTCGCCTCGCGGGTCGACCTCGGTGGCGCGCTCGTGCTGTCCGAGTTCGCCGGCGCGGCGGGTGACCTGCGGCAGGCGTTCCTGGTCAACCCGTACGACCTCGACGGTATGAAGGACACGTTGCTGCGCGCCACTACCGTCGACCCGATGGACGGCATGCGTCGGATGCGGGCGATGCGCCGGTTCCTGCGTACCCACGATGTCTCGCATTGGGCGCACGCGTTCCTTGAAGCGCTCGGCGGCGTTCGCGGCGTGCCACCGGCGTCATCCGATCTGGCCGTGGCCACCGACGGGCATGCGTTGTCGGACGGCGGAGTGACCACCGCGCAGGAGCTGTCCCGCGAAGCGAACAACCAGTCCCCCGATGCGTCCGTGTCTGGCAGCGTGGACAATGGCACGTCGGCCGGTCGTGACGCCTCGCGCGGCACGCTGCGCGCACCGACCGCCGACATGATCAGTTCGAACGGCCACCGCGTGGATCAGGACGTTGGGGAGCAGCAACTGTGATCGTAAATCCGCCCCCGACCCCGACGGCGCCGCTTCCCGCGGCGCCGTCGGATGCTGGTGCGCTCGGTGCGGATCTCCGCGGCGCCATCGGGCGGATCGCACGTGCCCCGCAACTTCTTGTCGCGTGTGACTACGACGGCACGCTCGCTCCGCTCGTCGAGGATCCGACACAGGCGGTACCGCTGCCCGAGGCGGTCGCCGCGTTGCGCTCGCTGGCCTCGCTTCCGCAGACCACCGCAGCCGTGGTGTCCGGACGAGCGCTGCGCGACTTGGCGGCACTCTCCCGCCTACCGAGCGAGGTGCACCTGGTCGGATCGCACGGCAGCGAATTCGACATCGGGTTCGTGGAGCGCCTCGCGCCCGCCCAGGTGGCGTTGCGCCAACAGCTGGAGAGCGCGCTGGTGTCGCTCGTCGACGGCGCGGCTGGGGTGCGGCTGGAACGCAAGCCGGCCTCGGTCGCGGTGCACCTGCGCACTGCGACGCCCGAGATCGCAGACCACGTGCTCGACGCGGTACGCGCCGGACCCGCCACGTGGCCCGACGTCTACGTCACGTCGGGCAAGTCGGTCGTCGAATTGTCGGTGCTGGCCACCCACAAGGGCACCGCGTTGAACGCGCTGCGGATGCAGCTATCGGCAAGCGCCGTCCTGTTCCTCGGCGATGACGTGACCGACGAGAACGCGTTCACCGAATTGCACGGACCGGACGTCGGCATCAAGGTCGGTCCCGGGCCGACCGCGGCGGCCTATCGGGTCAGCGATCCGTTGTCCGCGGCGCGTGTGCTCGGGCTCGTGCTAAATGCCCGCCGGGCCTGGCTCTACGGCGAGCGCGCGGTGCCGATCGAGCGACATTCGATGCTGTCCAACCGTCGTACCGTCGCGCTCGTCGCGCCGGACTCCACGATCACCTGGCTGTGTCACCCGCGCCCGGATTCCTCGGCGGTCTTCGCGGACCTGCTGGGCGGACCGCCGGCCGGACGGTTCGCGGTTCGGCCGGCCGATCGCGCTGGGCTGCCGCTGGGCCAGCGCTACCGACCCGGCACGATGACCGTCGAGACTCGGTGGTCGGGCCTCACCGTCACCGACTTTCTCGACAGCGGCGGCTACCCGGACGCCGACACGGACTCCACATCACTGGTACGGGTGCTGTCCGGCCACGGCCGCGCCAGCGTCGAATTCGCACCCAGGCCGGAATTCGGTCAAGTCGCGGTCGGCCTGCAACCGCTCGGCGATGGTCTGCTCGTGCTGGGCTCGAACCAGCCGATCGCGCTCTACGCGCCCGGCGTGGAGTGGGATGTCGCGGACGAGGCCGGTCACGACACCGCACGCGCGGTGATCGACCTGGATCTACTCGGTGGCGAGTGCGTTCTCGAGCTGCGGCTCGGCTCGAACCGCTTGGACCCGCCGCACGACCTACCCGTTGAGCGTCAGGTGTCCGCCGAAACGCCTTGGCGCGACTGGGCGGCCGGCCTGTCATTGCCGGCCACCGCGCGCGATCTGGTGCGCCGTAGCGCGCTGACGCTTCGCGGGTTGTCGCATGAGCCAACCGGCTCGATCCTTGCGGCCGCCACATCGTCGCTGCCCGAGGAACTCGGCGGCGTACGCAACTGGGACTACCGCTACTGCTGGCTGCGGGACGCCGCGATGGCCGCCCGCGAACTCGTCGACCTCGGGTCCCTCGAGGAGGCCGAGGCCTACCTGCGATGGGTCGACCGTTGCGTGGAGGGCACTGGCGGTCACCCGGAGCGTTTGCATCCGCTCTACGCGATCGACGGCAGCGACCTCGGCCCGGAGGCCGTCCTGGACACCCTGCCCGGGTACGCCGGATCCCGCCCGGTACGCGTCGGCAACGCCGCCAACCGTCAGGTGCAACTCGACGTGTTCGGGCCGATCGCGGATCTCATCGCGGCGGTGATCAAGCGGCGCGGCGTCGCGACCGACGCGGACCGACGGGTGCTCGACGCCATGGTCGAGGCGGTGGACCGGCGGTGGCACGAGCCGGACCACGGCCTGTGGGAGGCACGCTTGCCGCCCCGGCACTACGTCTACTCCAAGGTGATGTGCTGGCTGACCGTGAACCGCGCACTCGAAGCGCTGGCCGCGATCGGGTCCGCACCCCGGCCGGAGTGGATCGAGTTGCGCGATCGGATCGCCGAGAACGTGCTCACGTACGGTTGGCACGAGAAGGTCGGGGCGTACACGGTGGCGTACGGCGACGAGGACCTGGACGCGTCGTCGCTCTGGATCGGCTTGTCCGGCCTCCTTCCCGACGACGATCCACGGTTCCTCGCGACCGTCCTGAAGATCGAGGCGGAACTGCGCAGCGGCCCGACCGTCTACCGCTACCGGTGGGACGACGGCCTGCCCGGCCGCGAGGGCGGCTTCCACCTGTGCGCGGCGTGGATGATCGAGGCGTACCTTCGCACCGGCCGGCGGGCCGACGCCGAAGAGCTCTTCGAGCAGATGCTCGACTGCGCCGGACCGACCGGCCTGCTGCCCGAGCAGTACGAGCCGGAAGCCGAACGTGGCCTCGGCAACCATCCGCAGGCCTATAGCCACCTCGGCCTGATTCGCTGCGCGCTGCTGCTGAGCGAGCAGTAGCTCAAGCCCGCCCGACGGTTAGAGATACATGCCGGTCGCGGCCGGCAGATCGATCTTTGCGGTCGGGTCACCGGAGCGCAGGGCGTAGAGCTCGGCGAGCGTTGCACCCTCCGGACCGATGCCTTCGGCGACGCCGAGCCAGGCGATCGCCTCGTCGTGAGGTAGCCGGCCGACCTCGATCTGGGCGAGGCAGCGACCCGGCCGAACGGTGGCCGGGTGCAGTCGTGCGAGATCCTCGTTCGTGGTGATCGCCACCAGCACCTGGCGGCCGTGGCCGAACAGCCCGTCGGTCAGGTTGAGCAGTCGCGACAAAGCCTGACCAGTGGCCGCCTTCGCGTCCACGCGGATCAGCTCGTCACAGTCCTCGAGCAGCAACATCCGCCAGCGTCGCGTGCTGGACTCACTGCCGGCGGTGTCGTCACTGTCATCGTCGCTATCGTCGTCGCCGTCGCTGTCCACGCCCATCGCGACGTTCATGAGATAGCGCGGGTCGTTGAACAGGCGCTCGGCGTCGAGTACGCAGTCCATCTGGCACCAATCCCGCCACTCGGTCGCGAGGCTGCGCAGCGCGGTCGTCTTGCCGGTGCCCGGTGCGCCGTGCAACAGGATCAGGCGGCCACGAATGTCCGGCGGGCGCACGCCGACGAGCCGATCGAACTGCATGGCAACCGTGGACGCGTAGTTGCGGCGTACGTCGGACCATGGCTGGCGTGCGATCATCCGCTCGGTGCGCACCGGGCCATGCACCATGTGCCAGAACCCGATCGGCACGCGCGTCTCGACGCGAGCCTCCGCCGCGTCCTCGGTGGCCTCGGCGAGAATGCGCCGCGCCAGCTCGTCGGTCACCGCGGTGACGCTGACCAGCGCACGCTGATTGGACCAGCGAACGGCGCGCAGCGTCCAGCCGTCGCCCACCGCGAGATGCGCGATGCTGCTGCCGGCCTTCGACGATCGCGCGACCGTGGCGTCGAGCGGCATGAGCGACGCGTCAGTCTTCGCGCGAGCGATCACCGCGCTGTGCGACCACGGCTGGGCGCCCGACACGAACGGCGCGAGCGCCAACGCATCGATCACGTCATGTGGCGTGTCGGTGTCGTCGAGCGTGAACGAATACGGCGGCACCCCGACCGGGTCCCCCGATTCGATCGCGTCCGGGGTCACCCCCTGGTCGATGATGTCGATGGTCACGAGCTATCAGGATCCCGGATGGCGACGCGACCAACCACCCGATTTCCCGGTCCGCAGGACGGTGATTGGTGCGGCTCACGTCGCGAAACGGCCGTTGGTGTCGTCGCCGCTCGGTGCCGACCCGATCGGGGCCGGGAGGGTCGCGGCGACGTCGCCCACGATCACGACCGCCGGTGATCGGAGGTCGGCCGCCGCGGTCGCCGCGGCGATCTCGTTCAGTGGAGCACGCACGACCCGCTGGTACGGCGTGGTGCCCTCCTGTACGGCGGCGGCCGGCGTCGCCGGATCGCGTCCACCGTCGAGCAATGCGGCGGCGATCGACTCGAGATTCGCGAGCCCCATGAGGATGCACACGGTGCCGCGCAGCCGCGCTATCGCCGGCCAGTCCACGAGCGAGCCGGGTTCGCCCGGTGGAATGTGTCCGGTCACCACGACGACTTCATGCGTCACACCGCGTTGCGTCACCGGGATGCCCGCGGCGGCCGGCGCGGCGAACGCACTCGTGACACCGGGCACCACGGTCACCGGTACGCCAGCCGACGCGCACGCGAGCACCTCCTCGGCGCCGCGGCCGAAGATGTACGAGTCGCCACCCTTCAGACGGACGACGGTGTGCCCGGCGAGGGCCCGGTCCACCAGGATTCGGTTGATCTCCTCTTGCCCGCGTTGCGGCCCGAACGGCAGCTTCGCCGCGTCCACCACCTCGACGTCCGGCCCGAGCTCGTCGAGCAGCAGACCGGGCGCTAGGTGGTCGGCCACCACAACGGTCGCGGTGGCAAGCAGGCGACGCCCCTTGACGGTGATCAGCTCTGGATCACCGGGTCCCGCTCCAATTAATGTCACCGAGCCGATCCCCCGAGGCGCGGCTTTGTCGTCCGGGCGCTGCCCGCCAGTGTCGGAGGCGTCGGCGTCGCCGGCACGCACAACCTCCACCGCTGCGGATGGATCCAGGCGGCCATCTGCGAGGCCGGTGGCGATCCGGTCCCGTACCGTCATCGACCGTCGCGGGTCGCCTCCGCTCAGCACGGCGACGGTGACCGGTCCGTGGCGTGTCACGGCCGGTGTCCAAGCGGTTGCCGCGTGACGGTCATCGGCTCGTACGCAGAACACCCGCCGCTCGGCGGCGGCCGCGCTGACTTCCGCCGCCGCCGCGGCGTCGTCAAGCGCCGCATGCACGAGCCAAGTGCCGTCAACGTCGGACGGTTCGAACCGGCGCGCTTGCCACCTGACTCGGCCGCGATCGACGAGCGCACGCAATGCCGGCGACACCGCCGGCGACACGATCGTGACGTCGGCGCCGGCCGCGAGCAACGGCGGCACACGGCGCGTCGCGACCGTTCCACCGCCGACGACCAGCACGCGCCGGCTGTTCAGGCGCAAACCCAGCGGGTACGGGGACTCCTCCGGCACACCAACTCCTCGGCCCAGCGTTCTCATCGGCGCAGCGTTCGGTACGAGCGGATCTAGCCGCCGTCTTCGAGACTTTCACGGAGCGCGGCAACGAACGCATCGCTGACGAAAGTCTCGCGCACTGCGGCGCGCAGCCAGTCCGCGCCCAGCCCAGGAAACGAGTCGCCGCGCCGCACGACGAACCCACGTTCGCGAAGCCGCGCCCGAACCCGTTCGCCGCCGTCCACCCGGAACAGCACGAACGAGCTCTCCGGCGGCGCCGCAAGCGTCACGCCCGGTACCCCCGCCAGAAGCCGGACGAGGTGCTCGCGCTCGGCCGCGATCTGGCCGGCGATCTGTTCCTCGGCGCGAACCGCGTCCGGTGAGGCGCAGGCCACCGCCGCGGCGAGCGCTGGCGCGCTGACCGGCCAGCGTGACTGCTGCGCGGCGAGCCGGTCGATCACGTCCCGCACGGCCAACACATATCCGATGCGGAGCCCGGCCAACCCCCACGTCTTGGTGAGGCTGCGGATCACCACGAGGCCCGGCAGATCTCGGCGGCGGCTGAGCGAGGCAGCTTCGCCGGGTACCGTGTCCGCAAACGCCTCGTCGACCACCAGCAGCCGACCGCTCCTGGCGAGCGAGGCGATCGCTTCGGCCGGGTGTACCACGGACGTCGGGTTCGTCGGGTTGCCGATCATGACGAGGTCGGCGTCGACGGGTAGCGCGGCGGGATCGAACGCAAAGCCGGTGCGCTCGACGAGGATGTGACGGTCCGGCCGCACACCCGCCGCGATGAGGGCGACATCCGGTTCGGTGAACTGCGGGTGCACGACGAGCGGATGCCGAGCGTGAGCGTACGCATGCGCGATCAACGTGAACGCTTGTGCCGCGCCAGCGGTGACGAGGACCTCGTCAGGCGTACGGCCATGCCGGGCGGCGAGTGCCTCACATGCTTCGGTCGAGTCCGGGTACCGGGCAAGATCGGTCAGCGTGGCGGCGATCGGCTTGGCGAGCCAGTCCGGCATCGGGGCAGTCCGTACGTTCACCGCTAGGTCGACCAGACCGTCGAGTGGTTCCGCGTCGCCGTGGTAGCTCAGAAGTTCGTCAGTGATCCCCGTACCTAAACCCATGCCGCCATACTTCCTGGTAGAGAAGCGGGGCTCGACGGCGGCCCGGTTGCTGATCGGTAGCTGTGTCCCACGTGGTCAGTCGAGCGATTTTCCCTTCTTTCTTCTGACTTCAAATCATGCCATTTCCGGATTTGTCCTACCTTGAGTGGCGTGATGAAGCGCGCCGTTTCCGCCACCACCCGTCTCGTTCCTCTCGTCCGTGCCGGACTGATCGCCGGCGTCACCGTCGCCGCGGTGGCCTATCCACTCGCCGCTGCCGGCGGGCTCGGCCTGCGCGCCGGTGCCGACGCGATCCGCGACATGCCGGCCAACCTGATCATCCCGCCACTCGCGCAAACGACCTACGTCTATGCGAGCGACGGCAAGACGCTGCTGACCGAGTTCTACGACGAAAACCGGACCGCCGTCCCGATCGACGACATGTCGCCCTACATCCAGCAGGCGATCGTGGCCGCCGAGGACGGTCGGTTCTACGAGCACCACGGCGTGGACGTGCGTGGCGTCGCCCGCGCGTTCGTCGCCAACGATCAGGCGGGCGCGGTATCGCAGGGTGCGTCGACGTTGACCATGCAATACGTCCGCAATGCGTTGCGGGACGGTGCGAAGACCCCCGAGGCGGCGCTGGACGCGACCGAGGAGACCCCCGGCCGCAAGCTCCGCGAGATGAAGCTCGCGCTCGACCTCGAAACGAAGCTGTCGAAGCAGCAGATCCTGCAGGGCTACCTGAACCTCGCGTACTTCGGCCATCGTGCCTACGGCGTATACGCGGCGGCACACACGTACTTCTCCGTTGAGCCGTCGCATCTGACGCTCGACCAGGCGGCTCTCATCGCCGGCCTGGTGCAGGCGCCGACCACCTATGACCCGGCGGGCAAGGACAAGACCGCCGCCCTTCAGCGCCGCAACTACGTGATCGCCCGGATGCAGACGCTCGGGTACATCTCGGCAGCCGAGGCGGCGACCGCCCAGCGCGCGCCGATCCAGCTGAAGCTGTCCAGCCCGCCGAACGACTGCGTGAGCGTTGCGCCAAATCACAACGACTGGGGCTTCTTCTGCGACGAGTTCAAGCAGTGGTGGCTCGCACAGCCGGCGTTCGGCAAGACGCAGCAGGATCGGCTCGACGCGCTGCAGCGCGGCGGGTACCGCGTCGTGACGTCGCTCGACCCGCACATCCAGGACATCGCGCAGACGAAGATCGTCCACAACCTGTCGAAGAACTCGAAGTTTGCGCTCGGTGAGGTGCTTATACAGCCGGGCACCGGGCGCGTGAAGGCCATGGCGGTGAACCGGACGTACTCGCTCGATCAGTCCGACAACAAGATGAGCTCCGACCCGTTCAAGCGTCGTAATGGGATCAAGGGCAACTATCCGAACACGGTCGCCATGCTCGACGGCGGTGGTGACCTGCCCGGGTACCAGGCCGGGTCGACGTTCAAGATCTTCACGATGCTTGCCGCGCTCGACATGGGATACAAGCTGAACCTGGCGTATTACGCGCCGCCAAAGATCCGAACGATCTACCTCGACGGCGGCCCGGCCTCGTGCGGTGGCCGGTGGTGTCCGGCCAATGCCGGCGGCGGCGACACCGGTCGGCAGACCATGTGGAGCGGTTTCGGCATGTCGGTCAACACCTACTGGGTACAGGTGGAGGAGCACATCGGGTCGGGCAACGCGGTCCAGATGGCACAACGGCTCGGCCTGCACTTCCGTACCCCGATCGACCAGTACGAGGCGTCGCCCGCCAAGCGCAACCAGTGGGGAGCGTTCACGCTCGGCGTCGCCAACGCGCAGCCGCTCGAAATCGCGAACGTGTTCGCGACCGTGGCCGCACAGGGCATCTACTGTGAGCCGCTGCCGGTCACCTCGATCACCAACGCGGCCGGCAAGCCGGCGATGACGACGTCCAACGGCGAGCAGGTGCGCATCGACGCCCCGCGCTGCCACCGCGTGTTCAGCCAGGACGTGGCGCGAGCGGCAACCGACGCGGCGCGCTGTGTGACCGGATACGGTGCGGCGCGCGGCAGTTGCGGCGGCACGCCGACGGCCGGCGATGTCTACGGCACGGTCGGGCGGCCGATCGCGGGCAAGACCGGCACGACCGACGAGAACCGCACCGCATGGTTCTCCTGCTTCACGCCGCAACTGGCCGGCTCGGCATTCGTCGCCGACCCGGACAGCGCGAACGATCCGGCCGGCGGCGGACTCCACCCGCTGCCGCGCGTGGCGCTATCGACGACCTTCGCGGACGCCGTGAAGGGCATGCCAGTCATGGGGTTCACGCCGCCGTCGAGCGCGATGCTCGGTCGCTCGCATCCGCACGCGCTGCCGCCGGTCCCGAACGACTGATCGGCAGCGCGGCTGGCCACCGCACGGGTCGGCGCGGTGTGCCGTGCGTGGCGTGCCGTGCGTGGCGTTGCGTGCGTGGCGCTGCGTGCGTGGCGCTCCGCCGCGCCGGAGCGCGGTGCACCGCCTGGTCGGCGCGGCGTCAGCGTACGTCCGCGTCGACCAGCGACCACATCTCCAGGTCGACGCGACCGCTGTGTACGTAACCTGCGTTGCGCAGCAGCCCTTCGTACTGGAAGCCGGCCTTCTCGGCCACCCGCCGTGACGCGGTGTTGCCGGGCGCCACGCGCATCTCGATGCGCGCGAAGTTGTGGCGCATCATCAGCTCGATCGCGAGTCCGTCAACCGCCTCGGCGGCGAAACCAAAGCCACGCGCCGCCGCGGCGATCGCGAATGATACTTCGGTCGACCGGGCCGGCCAGTCCGTACGCTTCGTCCACAGGCACCCGATGAGCTGGTCGTCCTCACGCCGCACGATCGCGTAGTGGTCGCCCTGGCCCATGGCGCGCCGCTCCGCGGCCATCTCCCCACACCATGCCCGACCGTCGATCGGGCCATATTCCGCGGCGATCGGCAGCCAGCGCTGGGTCAGCCGGTCGTGGAAGATCTCCGTCACGCAGTCGGCATCGGTGGCGGTATGCGCCCGTACGTGCAGCCGTGGTGTGGCGATCGTGAGTTGCGGAAAGCGTTCGCCGACGAAGACGCCACCAGGCGTGCTCGCGATCCGTTGCGCTGGCGGATGCGGCTGGATGGTCGGCACGTGGTGCGGAGTCGAGTGCGCGGTGGTCGAGACGGGCGTTGGTGCGTGGTGTGGCGTGAGTGAGCTTCGCGTGATAGCGACGCTCGATGCGCCGGGCTTGTCGGGGTCAGCGTCGGTCACCGTGCCGCCTCTCTGGTACGCGACGGTGCGTACCCGTGTTCGACAGCGTCCCGCAACCGGGCGCCGCCGGCTCGACCGCACCGCAAAGATACCGAACCACGCGTTGCTTGATGTGACCTAGGAAATCCGGGCCAGGTTGCTGCGGTAGCGTCACATCCTGTGTACCGGTTCCTTTCCACGCCGAAGTGGCTCGGGTTCGCCGCCCTGATGGTCGCGCTGTCCGCGATCATGGTCGGCCTGGGCTTCTGGCAGTTGGACCGCTACCACATCCGCCATGGCATGAATGTCGGCATCGATCACGCCAACGCCACCGCGCCGGTGCCGATCGCCGACGTGATCTCTCCTACCCATCCGGCGACTGGCGCGCAGGAGTGGACCCGGATCACCGTACGGGGCACGTACGAGCCGGGTCAGACGATCGTGGCCCGGGACCGCTCGGTGAACTCGACGGTCGGCTTCGAAATCCTGGTGCCGCTGCGCCTCGCGGATGGCTCGACGATCCTGGTTGATCGCGGCTGGATCCCGACCGGATCCGGCAACGGGCTGACGGCGCCACCGTTTGCCGGCGTACCGTCCGGCTCGGTGACCGTGACCGGGCGCATCCATCTGCCGGAGAGCAAGGGCGAAACGCCGATCGAGTTGGGTGGCCAGACCACGGTGCGCCGGATCGACCCGCGCATGATCGCACCGGCCGTCGGGCTAACCGACTCGTACGCCGACTACCTCCTGCTCGACAAGCAGAGTCCACCCGCGGCGGCCGGGTTCACCCGGATCCCGGCGGACCGCCAACCGTCGTGGCTGAACGCCGGCTACACCGTCCAGTGGTGGCTGTTCGCGGCGCTCACGCTCGCGCTGTTCGGCTGGGCGGCCCGCCGGCAGGCACACGATCTCCGCGACGGCGTGGTACGCACGCGCGGCGACCGCACGTCACGTCCCCGCGACCGGCTCGCCGACGAGCGCTACATGCGCGACCGTTTTACCGCCGAGCAATCCGCCCGCGATCGACTCGCCCAGGACGGCTCGGCACGCGACCGGCTCGCCGAGGACGGCTCGGCGCGCGATCGACTCGCCGACGATCCCCTCGATGATCGCGACGTGGCCGTGGCGGCCGCACCGCCGGACGTGATTGCCAAGCCGCTGGTCTAATGGGCGTCATGCAGCCGCCATTCGGTCTCTACGACGAGCCGCCGATCGCACAGGTCGGCGAGGTCGCGGTCACCTCATCGACGATCCGCACACCCGCCGGAGCGTTCCCGCTACGCGGGTCGCAGTGGATGCTGACCGATCAATGGACGATCGCCCGCCGGATCCCGACGTGGGCGAAGGTGCTCGCCATCGTGCTGATTCCGTGCACCGGTTTCTTCAGCCTGCTGTTCCTGCTTGCACACGAGGACTTCTACCTCGGCACGGTGACTGTGACGATCACGAACGGTCCGGCCGCCTACGTCGCCCGCATCCCGGTCGCCAACCCGGCGCAGGTGCAATACATCTACAACCAGGTCAACTACGTCCGGTCGATCGCCCTGATCTAGCCGTCCGGCGCACGGCCGTGCAGGGCTCGTACGGCATCGATGGTGTCCGCGTCGTCGGCGCGCTTGTCCTCGCGATAGCGGATCACCCGCGCGAAGCGGAGCGCGACGCCGCCCGGGTAGCGCGGGCTCGTCTGTACGCCGTCGAAGGCGATCTCCACGACCAGCTCGGGGCGCACCGGCACCACCCAGTCGGACGGCCCGACCGGTCCGGTCGCCAGCTCGGTGAGGCGTTCGGTCTGCCATGTGAGCATCTGGTCGGTCATACCCTTGAACGTCTTGCCGAGCATGACAAAGCCACCGGTGCGCGGATCGCGAGCGCCGAGGTGAAGGTTGGACAGCCACCCGGACCGGCGGCCGTGGCCTCGCTCCACGGCCAGCACGACCAGATCGAGGGTGTGCCGCGGCTTCACCTTGACCCAGCCGCCACCGCGCCGCCCGACGTCGTACGCCGCGTCCAGCGCCTTCACAACGACGCCCTCCTGACCGGCCGCGATCGCGTTGTCGAACGCCGCCGATGCCTCGTCGATAGAAGTGACCTCGGCTCGGTCGACGATGTATTTATCCGGCACGGCGGCGGCTAGTCGCTCCCATCGAACCTTGCCCGGCTGGTCGATCAGGTCCTCGCCGTCGATGTGCAGCAGATCGAAGAAGTACGGCCGCAGCCCGCTGTCCGCGTGCGTCGCAGCGGCGGACGACGTCTCTTGGAATGGCCGTGGCCGCCCGCCGTCGTCGAGTGCCATCGCCTCGCCGTCGAGCACGATGTCGGTTGCCTCGAGCGCGGCGGCCACGGCGACCACACCCGGCACTCGTACGGTGATGTCGTCGAGGCTGCGCGTGAACACCCGTACCGAGGTGCCTAACCGATGCACCTGGATGCGGATCCCGTCCAGCTTCGCATCGACGACTGCCGGAACGCCGGTCGTGGCGAGCGCCTCGGCGACGGTCTGCGCCGAATGCGCGAGCATCGGCATGAGTGGGCGGCCAACCTCCAGGCCGTATTCGTCGAGGCCTTCCGCGCCGCGTTCTAATGCGCTGCGCGCGACGTCGGTGAGGCTGCCGCTCAAGAGCAGCGCACGCCTCACGCGGCCGGTGCCGACGTCCACCGCCCTAGCGATCGCGTCGACCAGGACGCCAGCCTGCGCACCCTGCCGGAGTTCGCCGCCGATCAACCGCACGAGGAAGTCCTGCTCCTCGCGCGTTGCACGGCCGAACAGCGCGTCGACCAGCTCGCGCCGTCGCGCCTGCGAACCGGGACCCGCCTCGGCCGCGATGGCGGCAAACGCGGCATCGACGTCGCCGACGGTCAACGAACTCGTGTCCGCCGGAGCCGGGATCGACCGCAGCGACGCCCAGCCCACGCCCGTCTGCCGCTGGCGCAGCTCACCCGAAAGATATGCCGCACCGGCGGCCACCTCCGCGTCGGGCGCGCCACGCAGGCCGCGCAGGGCATTGGCCAGCAGCTCGACCTTGGCCAGCCGCTTGGTCGTCGCGGCCACCGCGGCCGACGTCTCCACGAGATCCGCGAATCGCACGAATCTCATGGTGCCAGCCAGGTCGGACACTGCCGATCGTGCACCGGACGCCGGTTCAGCACGGCAGGCTCAACTCGCGAGTGGCAGGTCCGTGTCGACGATGGCCAGGCCGTGCTCGCGGCCGGCTCGCCGGGTCCGCGGCCGGTCCACCTCAACGATCGCGAAGCCTCGCTCTCGAACAGCGTCGGCGAGCCGGGCAAGCTGTGCCTCGACCCGGCACAGCACCCGCGACACCTCGTCCAAACGACCTTGCAGCACGGCGTCCGACCACGCGGCGAAGTCGACCGCGTCCAACGCCTCGACCGCGGCGTCGAGCCGATGGACGACCGCAACGTCGCTTCCGTCATCGGCTTGGGCGGAACCCGGCCCGGTGGTCATCTCCATTTTCGTACTCATGTTCGAATGATAGCCGGGGCCGCAGACATGAAGAAGGCCGGTCTACCCAACGGGTGACGGTGTTACGGCCTTGACGCCGCCCGTTACACACCAGAGGCTCGACAGGTGGAGCGCGGCGTGGATCGAGCATGGCTGGACTGGTGGGCAAACGCGACAACGCGACTCGGCTCGACCGAAGTGGACCTCGAGGTCGGCACGAACGGTTCGGGGTGGGATGCGCGGGCTCGGCTCGTCGCGGTGTCCGACGGCGCGGTGGAGGAATTCGAGTTCCTGCGCTCCCTCGATCCGGTGTTCAGCCTCCGGCTCGCCGACGGCCAGACCGTCACGGTACGGGTGGAGCCGACCGGCGATCGTCGTGAAGTGACGTTGCACGAGTACGAGGGGCCGGCGTCGCGAGGGCTCGAGACGCGACTGGACGTCTAGCCGCGACAACGGGTCCGGTCCATACGCGGTGCCGCGCGGAGCGGCTTGGATGCCGGACATCGACTACGTACAATTTTTGCCGTTCGTGGCTGTCGCAAGGAGGTTCGCATGGCCGACTCGGTCGCAGAGCGGGTCGAGCGCTACATCCTCGATGGCGACGACCAAGACCTGCAGCGGCTCGTGAAGATCTCCCGGGCGACCGCGGAGATGACTCGCGCTGCCTTCCGCCGCGTCGGCGTCCAGCAAGGATGGCACGCGATCGACTGCGGGTGCGGCCCGATCGGCGGGTTGGCCGTGATGGCAGAAGTAGTAGGACCCACCGGACGGATCGTCGGCGTGGACTTCAACACATCGGCTGTGGCGCAAGCACGGACGGTCGCGTCCGCTCTCGGGCTGAGCAATGTGGAGGTGTTTGCCGCCGACATCCACGACCTGGATCCGGCGTCGCTCGGCGGCCCGTTCGACCTTGCGTACACGCGGCTGTTCTTAATGCACCAAGCGAATCCGGTCCACACGTTGCGTCAGATCGCGGCGCTGCTTCGCCCGGGCGGCTGGCTCGTGGCGCAGGAGGCGGTGCGCTTGCCGCCGCCACGGTCGCAGCCAGATCTGGACGCGCTCGGCGACTACTGGGCTGTGCTGCACGAAATGCTCGAGCGGGCCGGCATGTCAGCCAATGCCGTGGCGGATCTACCACAATCGGCACGGGAAGCGGGCTTCGAGGTCGCCACGATGAGCGGCCACTTCATGGTCCATGACCCGGCGTCGGGCTTCGAGCTTCACGCTGGCACGATGGCTGCCGCGCGGGACCGTGCCGTCCGATCGGGCGTCGCGACCGAGCAGCGGGCCGACGATCTGGTGACTCGGCTTCGCGAAGCGACGAGCGGCGACTACACGTGGGTATCCTCGCCGTTCTTCTTGGATCTGGCACTGCGCAAGCCCATCACGGCGTGAGTCGTGGCCGTCCGCTCCGCCGATTCGACCGCCCGTTGGGCCGGTGCCCGGCTCGCGCGTTCGGCCGGCCGATTAGTGAGTCGACGGTTTCAAGGTCGCGACAAGGGGTAACCTCCGGCCCATGCACAGCGGCGATGCCGGTGCCTCGGCCGGGAACGCAGCGGCCGACGACGTGCCGGCCGCCGATCCCGTTGGGCCAGCCGCCGACGCCGTTGTGCCAGCGCGCGTCACGAACCGACAGGTCTTCGGATATGCGGTCACCGCGGCACTCGGTGCGTTGATGGTGTTCCTCGCGAGCGCCGCGATCTACGCGTTGCGGGGTCGGCTCGTGCAAGTGTTGGTCGCGGCGTTCATCGCGGTCAGCCTCGATCCGGTAGTGCGATGGCTGATGGCCCACAAGTTCCGGCGGTCGTGGGCGGTCACGCTGGTGTTCGTCGTGTTTGCGTTGGCGCTGGCCGGCTTCCTCTACGCCACGGTTCCGGCGCTGGTCGGTCAGGCGAACCAACTCGGGCGCGACTTCCCCGGCTACCTACAGCATCTGCGTGACCAGTCGCCGAGCCTTGCGAGGTTCGAAGACCGCTTCCATCTGCAACCTCGCATAGAGGACTTCGCGCGCCGTGCGCCATCGTTCCTCGGCCACGAGGCGTTGTCGGTCGGCACCCGCTTCTTCGGCGCGCTGCTCACGACGCTGTTGGTGATCGTGCTGACCATCTATTTCATGGCAGACCTGCCACGGCTGCGGCGCGGCATCGCCCGCTTGTTTCCGACGCGGCACCGGGAACGCGTCGACCACGTGACGAACGTGATGATCGACAAGGTCGGCGCGTACATGATCGGCAACCTGATCATTTCGTTGATCGCCGGCGCGAGCGCGTTCGTTGTCCTGATGATCCTCGGCGTGCCGTTCGCACTCCCGCTCGCCGTGGCGGTCGCCATCACCGACCTGATCCCGTTGGTGGGCGCCACGATCGGCGCCGCGATCTGCGTGGTCGTCGCGTTCGCCACCACGGATCTCTGGCCGAACACCGTGGTACTGGTGCTGTTCTTCGTGGTCTACCAGCAACTCGAGAACTACCTCATCGCACCACGCGTGCTGCGCAACACCGTCGACCTACCATCTGTCGCGGTGCTGCTCGTGGCGCTAGTCGGCGCGAGCATGCTGGGCCTGGTCGGTGCGCTGATGGCGATCCCGATCGCGGCCGCGGTTCGCGTGGTAGTCGGGCCAATGCTCCATGCCCGAGACGCCGCGGCGGAAGCGAAACGGGCCACGGTCGCGCCGGCGGACGGCCAGATGCCGCCCGCCGGTGGGTAACGTCGCGATGATCCGTCAGCGACGGACCGCGGCCACATTGCGCAGCAGCATCGCCTCGGCGAGGCAGACCCGGGCGAACTCGCCGAGGTGCAGGCTCTCGTTCGGGCCGTGCGCCCGCGTCTCCGGATCCTCGACGCCGGTCACCAGGATCGCGGCATCCGGGAACATCTCTTTGAACGTCGCGATGAACGGGATCGACCCACCCACCCCGATGTCCACCGGCTCGGTGCCATCCCAGGCGTCGCGGAACGCCGAGCGTGCCGCGTCGTACATCGGACCGGTGGCGTCGATGACTGACGGATCACCCGCCGCTTCGAGCCAAACTTCCACCGTCGCGCCGAACGGTGCGTGCGATTCGAGATGCGACTTGACGACCTGATACGCCTTGCTGGCGTCGTCGCCCGGCGCGATGCGTACGCTGACCTTCGCTCGCGCGGTGGGTACGAGCGCGTTCGGCGCAGCGTTCGTCGGTGGCGCGTCGATGCCGAGTACCGATACCGACGGCTTCGCCCACATCCGGTCGACGAGGCGACCCGTACCGATGAACTCGACGCCTTCGAGCATGCCCGCCTCCGCGCGCGCCCGGTCCACTGGGTAGTCGAGCGGTGATGCCTGTCCGCGCACCAGTCCGGCGATCGCCACATCGCCGGCGTCATCGTGCAGCGTGGCGAGCAAGCGGCTGAGCGCGGTCAGCGCATCCGGCACGGCACCGCCGAACATGCCGCTGTGTACGGCGTGGTCGAGCGTACGGACCTCGACGAATACGTTCACGATGCCGCGCAGGCTGGTGGTCAGCGCGGGTACGCCGATGTCCCAGTTCCCCGAGTCGGCAATTACGATCACGTCCGCGGCGATCGTGTCACGGTGCTCGACCAGCAGCGCTTCCAGCGAATCGGAGCCGAACTCCTCCTCGCCCTCGACGAACACGACCACGCCAACCGGCAGGTCGTCGCCGAGCGCGCGCAACGCCGAGACATGCGCCATGACCCCGGCCTTGTCGTCGGCGGCGCCACGTCCGTAGAGCCGCCCGTCGCGCTCGGTGGCCACGAACGGTTCCGTCTGCCACTGCGTCGCGTCGCCGATCGGCTGGACGTCATGATGCGCATAGAGCAGCACGGTCGGCGCGCCTGGTGGTGCCGGCTTCCGTCCGATGACGGCCGGCTGACCGCCCGCTTCGACGACACCGACCTCGGGCAGCCCGGCACCGCGGAGCAACTCGGCGACCGCGTTCGCGGACGCGTGTACGTGCGAATGGTCGAAGCCGTCGAACGCGATGCTCGGGATCGCGACGAGTCGTTCTAGGTCGGCTCGTACGCCATCGAGCGTGGCAGCGACTCGGGCGCGCAGGTCATCATCGGTCATGCCGCCGATCCTAGGCGGCGACGGTGGGCCGATGGAGCCGCGGCCGAACCGCACCGCGCTGCGTCAGGCCTGCGCCTCGTCGCTCGACCCGTCGGTGGAGCCCGACTGGCTCGTGCCGTTCGTACCCTGACCGCGGCCGCCCATCCAGCCCCGCACCCGGCTCGCGCCGGCGCCGACCACGTCGCCGACTCCGGCGGCGCCGTCGCCGAGCTTGCGGAGCAGCCCGACGAGCGGGTCCTGCGAGTGACGGAACGTGTCGCGGTAGGACTCCGCTGCCTCGCGTGCGTCGTCGCGAATCGACGCGTCCCGGTCGGTCTCGCGCCGCGGGTAGTCGCCGCTGAGGATCCGGGCGTACGCCCCGGAGTCGATCCACGACCGCAACGCGGCGGCACGCGCCACCGGCAACGGGTGGGTCAAGCCGATTGTCATCATCAGCTTGATCATGCTGTCGCGGAGGTCGCCGCTCGAGTCGTATTCCTGTGCCTGCTCGAGGAACGCCGCGGTGTCGATCTCGGACAGGTCGCCGCCGCCGGCGAGCTTCATGTGTGCCCGCAGCGCGGCCGCTGGATCCTGACCGGCGAGGAGGCCCGCGCGATCCGCCGACAACTCGGCCTTCCGCCACCACTCCATCAGCGCTACCTCGATGCCGCGCAACACGATCGCGCCGACCGGCAACCACGCGAGGCCAACAATCATGCGCCGGATGATCAGCATCATCGTGCGGTAGACGGCGTGACCGCTGCGCAAGTGGCCAAGCTCGTGTCCCAGCACGTAGCGGAGTTCGTCGTCGTCGAGCAACTCGACGGAGCGGCTCGTCAGCGTGATGAACGGCTTCGACATGCCGACACAGCCGGCGTTGAGCATCGGATTCTGCCCGACGTACAACTCAGGAAGCTCGTCGATGTCGAGCGTCGCGGCGGCCTCCGCGAAGATCCGATGGACGCGCGGATGCTGGCGGTGATCCACCCGGATCGACCCACCGAGGAACATCAGACGCCACGCGCGGTCGTTCCAGACCCCGGCGATGGCCTTGAGTACCTCGTCGAAGCCGCGCATCTCGCGCAGCGCGGTGAGTGCCCCTCGATCCGCCGGGTGCTCCCATGCCCTTGAACTGATTCCGGTGAGGACGATGCGTCGGCGGGTTGGCACGTTCTCGGTCATCGGCGCATCCTCCCGTTAGCGCGCTCAAGAAAGGCGCACATATTCCTTCTCGGGATCGTGCCGCACATCCGTCGAGCCGTCTACCACGATGTCGGCTCGATCCCGTGGACGATCCGCGTGAAAGTACATGGTCTCAGCAGCTTGCCAATCCCGCAGCGCCGGGGCGATTTCCGCGCCGTCGCGGGCCAGTACCCGGCGGAAGAGCACCGTCGGGTCACCGGTGATAAAGACCATCAAGCTGAGCTCCGCGCCAACCGCGCGGCGGCCGCTGGTCACGCCCTCAAGAATCAAGACGTCGGGTACGGCGACCCGGACGCGCTCGTCACCGAAGCGCTGCGCCGTCCAGTCGTACCGCCGGTACGCTTCCGGCCGGCCCTCGCTCAGCGGGTCGAGTACGTCGGCGCGCAGCGCCTGCCAGACCGACAGCGGTTCGGCCCAGCCGTCGAGGAAGGCATCGGTGTTGACCACTGCGACGGTGCGGTGAACCTGCACGGCCGCCGCGAGCCTGCCCGCAAACATCGTCTTGCCGGCGCCGGACGGACCGTCGACCGCGACAAGGCGTACGCCACCGAGCCTTGCTGGACGATCGAGGATGGTGGCGGCGAGGTCGGCGTACGTTTCGATGTCGGTCACCGGGCACTCGTTTGCTGGTACGCGCCGGTCACCGTTCCCGCCTGCGCGGTACGCGATTCGCTGCCACCTTGCCCGCGACCGCCGTGGCGATGCTGGTCGCCACCGCCAACGCGCCGACCACGCGGGAGATCTGTGCCGCGCGGCGGATCTCGCCGGGGCCGGGCAGCGGACCGCGTCCGAGTGTCGGTCGCACTTCGACACGGCCGTGATAAGCGTTGCGGCCGCCAAGACGCACGCCGAGAGCGCCGGCCATCGCCGCCTCGCACTGCCCGGAATTCGGGCTCGGGTGGTGCTTGCGATCTCGGAGCCAGGTCGCGAACGTCGCGAACGCGCGGCTTCGCGGCCCACGCCGCCGTGGTTCGGCCGGCGCGCGCCCGTCCGTCACGATCGCCGCGGCCGGGATGGTGAGCAGCGCGGTGACGCGGGCCGGTACG
>DASTMZ010000145.1:0-5966 GCA_035713725.1 Micromonosporaceae bacterium | reverse complement strand
GTCGCCGAGGGCATCGGTGCCGGTCTGATCGTCGTTGGATCGCGTGGCCACGGTGGCTTCCTCGGTCTTCGGCTCGGATCGACCGTCGATGGTCTGATCCGGTACGCGCCGGCGCCGATCGCCGTCGTGCCGCACGGCCAGGACGCGTAGTACGCACCCCGGTGGACCGCGACCGCGTCACGGCGCTCGAGCACCGGGCTCACAGCGGTCCGCTTCACCGTCACTCGGGACGGGCTCACGACCAGTGGCGCAAGGATACGTCCGAGCGCCACTGGCAGCCCGACCCGACTGATGCTCCGGCTCTCCCGAAACTCACCGACCGCGGAGGCACGCCATGACACTCGGTTTGGACAGCGATTCGTACGGGTCGCAGTCAAGGAAGTTGGTCTCGTGCCTCGAGGCCGCCGGCATGGCGCCGTCGATACACAACAGCCAGCCGTGGCGCTTTCGCGTCGTCGGTGACCGGATCGACGTCATGCTGGACCGGGACCGGCTGCTGGCCGCGATCGACCCTACCGGTCGCGAGGCGTGGATGTCGGTCGGTGCTGCGGTTCTCAATCTCCGGGTCGCGATCCTGGCCGGAGGGCGAGTGCCGTTGACGATACCGCTACCCGATCCGAGCCGGCCGGACCTCGCGGCGTCGGTCCGGCTTGGCGGCCGACACCGGCCAGACGCGACGATCCGCGCGCTGTTCGGGGCGATTCCGTTCCGCCGCACCAACCGGCGTCCGTTCCGCGACATCGAAGTTCGGGCCGAGGTGCTCAATCAATTGGCAGCGGCGGCGCGCGTCGAGGGGGCGACGTTGGTGACGATGGACGCCCTCGGCCGCCGGTCGGTGGTCGCGATAGCCGAGACGGCGAACAGTTGGCAGCGTGAGTCGGCGGAGTACATCGAGGAGTTGCGGATCTGGACGGCGGTGCCGCTCGACGCCCGCGCCGGCATTCCCGCCCACTCGTTCGGTCCGTTGGATCAATTCGGCACGCTGCCACTGCGCGACTTCGGTGCCGCCCATCCCGATCTCCCGCGCCACCAGCGACCGTTCGAGCACACGCCCACGCTCGCGATTCTCTACACGACAGGTGACCAGCCCCGCGACTGGCTGCGTGCGGGGCAGGCGATGGAGCGGGTGCTGCTCACGGCGACCGTGCGGGGCGTGGCCACGACACCGATCTCGGCACCGACCGAGGAGCCCGAGTTGCGCGCGCTGCTCGGCGACGAGTTCGCCGATCACGTCGCCCAGGTGATCCTGCGTCTCGGGTACGGCGACCCGGTTCCTTCGACGCCGCGCCGACCGGTCACTGACTTTGTCGAACTGATCGAACCAGCCAACGCCAGTCGATGACGAGGTGCGGGGCGCGATCCGTACGGACCGCGCCCCGTTCTGGATGCGAGTGGTCAGTGCTTGCCACGCATGACCGGCTTGAGCGCCTCGGTCGTCACCGGAATGGTGCGGTACGACTGCGTCGGCTCGTCGATCTTCGCGGTGATCTCGAGAATGCCGTCGCGGTAGGACGCCGTGATGCTGTCCTCGTCAACGCCGTCCGGCAGGCTTACCGTCCGGCCGTACGTTCCGTAATGGAACTCCGTGTGGGCCTTGCTCTCGCGGACGTCGGTCCGGCGGATCTCCATTCGCAGAGCACCGTCGTGGTACACCACGGTGATGTCCTTGGCCGGGTCGAGTCCGGGTGCCTCGGCACGCAGCTCGTAGTTTGGCCCGTCGATGATCTCTTCGATGCGCACCGCGCCCGGCACGCGCTGGCGCAATCCCAACGGTGTCCAATCAAGCGGCGCGAGGCTGACGTTGAGCAACCGAGATGTGGTGGACATGGGGTCTCCTTCCCTTCCTATACGTTCAGCTCAGCGCGCCGTGTGGATCGCGATCAGGGTCGTCCGGCCTAGTCATCGACGGGTCCTTCGGCCGGACCTGACCTCCGGGCATCGGCTACGAGCCGTCCGCTGCGCGACCGCGTGCAGATTGGATCCCGGACCGGACGGGACTTACGCCCCTACACCAGCCATCGACGGCCAGCGACGCTGAACGTGGCCGCGGCACGAGCGGACGGCGCACGGGAGGTCAACATGACAACGACCTGGGATGTGCGAGACGCGACGGCCGTCTCCGATGTCCGTGTCTTCCGGCCGGATATGTTGCGCGACCTGCCCGCGCCGGCAGCGGCGTACCTCACGCACGCCATGGCACATGGTGTACTGCTGCCGCACAGCGTGCGGATGACCATGCATGGCCACATCAAGCTCGGCGCCTGGCTCCCGTTCACGGCGGAAGAGGTAATCGAGGACAACACTCGCTTCCGCTGGTCCGCTCGGGTCGCGGGCGGCCTGTTCGCCGGCAGCGACGAATTGAGCGGACCGTCAGCCGCGAGCCGGTTCCGGCTCTTCGGGAGGATTCCAGTCATCACGCAGTCCGGACCGGACGTTTACCAGAGCGCGCTCGGTCGATTCCTAGCCGAGCAGGCGATCTGGATGCCCGGCAACCTGTTGCCGGACCGTGGCACGCATTGGCACGTCGATAAGGACGGCCACGCCGTCGCCATGATCCCGCACCACGGCGGGTACGGCCGGGTCACGCTCTCCGCCGACATCGACGGGCGGTTGCGCGACGTCAGCATCATTCGTTGGGGCCGCGACGCCGGCCACTTCGGCTGGATCCCGTTCGGCATGGTCGCCGACCAGGAGCGAACCTTCGGTGACTTCACGATTCCGAGTGCCGGCCGAGTCGGCTGGTGGTTCGGCACGAAACGGTGGCGAGCGGGCGAGTTCTTCCGCTTCACCATCGACGACTACGTGGCTCTCTAACCCCGGACGGTGCATCATGCGCTTGGCCAACACCACGGTCTGCGACGAGGAGCGACTGCTGCACCGTCGCCGGCACACCGGCCTCAATCACGCACTTCTTGCGGTGCTGCGGTCGCCACTGCACCGGCTGCTCGACGACAATGTGTGCGAAGTCGCCTACCAGGCGCCCCGTTCGGGTCGCCACGTCGCGTTGCCGGTCATGTACGCCGCCGACGGCGATGACCTGGTCATCCTCGTCGGTGACGCGGCTGCGAAGACATGGTGGCGCGCGTTTCGCAAGCCGCACGGCGTGCAAGTCCGCCGTCACGGTGCGACGCGCGCCGGCACGGCTCGCGTCATCTCCGTCGGCGACGCGCGATACGCGGGCGCCGCGACGGCGTACGAGTGCCAGCACGGCCTGCGCCCGGCAGCCGACGACCAGATGGTCCTCATCGAAAACTTGACGCCCTTGGAGGGCGACACATGAGAATCGTTGACGGCAGTCCATTGACCCCGGCCGAGCTGGCGCGGATGGATGCGCATTGGCGTGCGGCGAATTATCTGTCGGTGGGTCAGATCTATTTGATGGGTAATCCGTTGTTGCGGCGTGAGCTGAGTTCGGAGGATGTCAAGCCGCGGTTGTTGGGGCATTGGGGTACCACACCGGGTCTGAACCTGGTCTATACGCATCTGAACCGGATCATCGCGGCCCGGGGTCGGCAGGTGATCTATGTGGCGGGTCCGGGTCATGGTGGTCCGGGTCTGGTGGCCAACGCGTGGCTGGATGGCACCTATAGCGAGGTGTATCCGCGGGTCTCGCGTGACGAGCCGGGTATGGCGCGGTTGTTCACCCAGTTCTCGTTCCCGGGCGGGGTGCCGTCGCATGTGGCGCCGGAGACGCCGGGTTCGATTCACGAGGGTGGTGAGCTGGGGTATTCGTTGGCGCACGCCTACGGTGCGGTGTTGGACAATCCGGATCTGGTGGCGGCGTGTGTGGTCGGTGATGGTGAGGCGGAGACCGGTCCGTTGGCCACGTCGTGGCATATCAACAAGTTGTTGGATCCGGTCGGTGATGGTGCGGTGTTGCCGATCCTGCACCTGAACGGGTACAAGATCGCGAACCCGACGATCCTGGCCCGCATCGGCGACGACGAACTGGCCGCGTTGCTGTACGGCTACGGGTACGCACCGTTCTTGGTCGAGGGTGACCAGCCCGCCGCCGTCCATCAGAGACTGGCGGCGACGCTGGACATGGTCTTCGACGAGATCGCCGCGATCCAGGACCGGGCGCGGCACACCGGCGACACCGACCGGCCACGCTGGCCGATGATCGTGCTACGGACACCGAAGGGTTGGACCGGGCCGAAGGTCGTCGACGGCAAGCCGGTCGAGGGCACCTGGCGGGCGCATCAGGTCCCGCTGTCCGCCGCCCGTGACGATCGCGCGCACCTCGCGCAGCTCATCGACTGGATGCGCTCATACCGACCGGAGGAGCTGTTCGACGCGAGCGGCGCGCCGCGGCCCGAGGTTGTCGACTGGCTACCGACCGGCACGCTGCGGATCAGCGCGAACCCGAACACGCTCGGCGGCGCGCATCCCCGCGACCTGGAGCTGCCGGACTTCCGCACCCACGGGGTGAAGGCCGGCTCGAAGGTCGAACCGACCCGGGTGCTCGGCGGCTGGTTGCGTGACGTGATGGCGGCGAACATGGCCTACCGCAACTTCCGCATCGTCGGACCGGACGAGACCGCGTCGAACCGGCTCGACGCGGTCTACGCCGTGACCGGCAAGGCGTGGCACGCCAGCGTGCTGCCGGTGGATGAGAATCTCGACCCGCACGGCCGGGTGATGGAGGTGCTCTCCGAACACATCTGCCAGGGGTTGCTGGAGGGCTATCTACTCACCGGCCGGCACGGGCTGTTCAACTGCTACGAGGCGTTCGTGCACATCGTCGACTCGATGTTCAACCAGCACGCCAAGTGGTTGAAGGTCAGCCGGCATCTGGACTGGCGGCGTCCCATCCCGTCGCTGAACTATCTACTGACCTCGCACGTGTGGCGGCAGGACCACAACGGCTTCTCGCACCAGGACCCCGGCTTCATCGACCACGTGATGAACAAGAAGGCCGAGGTCGTGCGGGTCTATCTGCCGCCGGACGCGAACACGCTGCTGTCGACGATCGACCACTGCCTGCGCAGCCGTAACTACGTCAACGTCGTGGTCGCCGGCAAGCAACCGGAGACCACGTGGCTCGACATCGACGACGCCGACCGGCACTGCGCGCGCGGGCTGGGCATTTGGGACTGGGCGTCCAACGACGGCGGTGACCCGGAGGTGGTGCTGGCCGCGGCCGGTGACGTGCCGACCGTCGAGGCCCTCGCCGCCGCCGACCTGCTGCGCCACCAACTGCCCGACCTGCGGGTACGGGTGGTCAACGTCGTCGACCTGATGCGGCTGCAGCCGGAAACGGAGCATCCGCACGGTCTGCCCGATCCGGAGTTCGACGCGATCTTCACCACCGACCGGCCCGTCATCTTCGCCTACCACGGCTACCCGTCGCTGATCCACCGGTTGACGTACAAGCGGACCGGACACCACAACCTGCATGTGCGCGGGTACAAGGAGGAAGGCACCACCACCACACCGTTCGACATGCTGGTACGCAACGACATGGACCGGTTCCACCTCGTCATCGACGTCATCGACCGGGTACCCGGACTCGCCCGCACGGCCGCCGTCCTACGCCAACAGATGATCGACAAGCTGGCCGACCACGAGGCGTACGTGCGACGGTCCGGCGAGGACCTACCCGAGGTGCGCGACTGGGTGTGGCCGGGCCGCTGAGCCGGACCGCCGCCCTTGGAGCGGCGTTCACGTGGCGTACTCCAGCGATCCGTTGCGGCGACCGCGCTGCACGAACCAACCGAACGTGAGCACGCACAGGCACAGCCAGCCGGCCGCGACGCCGCCCTCGGCCAGCGCCTGCAGTCCCGCGCCGCCGAGGTTGCCGGCGAGCACGTCGCGCACCGCGATCAGCCCGTGAGTGATCGGCAGGAAGCGGGAGACCCAGGCGATCGGCGCCGGGTATGCACCGAGCGGCACGTTCACGCCGCAGAGTGCCATCAGCACGACGATCCCGACGTTGACCACGAGGCTGTTCACGCTGCGGAAGC
>DASTMZ010000144.1:0-37582 GCA_035713725.1 Micromonosporaceae bacterium | reverse complement strand
GTGACGATGTCGTTGAATTCGGCCATCGTGGCGTCGTCGGCATTCGCCGGAGGGAGCACGATGCGGCCACCGCGCAGCACGTTGTCGATGAGAATGACGCCACCGGCGCGTATGCGCGGCACGATCTCCGCCCAGTAGTCCGGATATCCGGTCTTGTCGGCGTCGATGAACGCGAGGTCGACGTGCGGATCGGTGGGCATCGCACGCAGCGTCTCGAGCGCCGGGCCGATACGCAGGTCGATCCGGTCGGCGAGTCCGGCGCGAGCCCAGTAGCGCTGGGCGATGTTCGTGTAATCCTCCGAGATGTCACAGCAGACCAACGTGCCCCCTGGCGCCAGGCCCCGGGCGATGGCGAGCGCAGACAACCCGGTGAAGGTGCCAATCTCGACCGCCTTGTGTACGCCGATCATCTGCGTCATCAATGTCATGAACGGCGCCTGTTCCGGCGCGATCTGCAGTTGCGCGACATCCGGGAGCTTGGTTTGGGTCTCCTCGATGAGTTCGGCGACCAGTGGATCCGGCGCCGCACTGTGCGCGACGACGTACGCGTGAAGTTCGTCCGATAGCCCGATCGTCTTCTTACTCATGCCAGTCACGTTAGCCGGCCGCGGATTACGGCACCGGGCGGATCACGCCGTTGAGCCCGGGCCGGCGGCCGGGGCGCGTGGGCCGGCGACGGTCCCGGCGCCCCGCCAGAGGTCGGTGATGCGCACCCCAAGCTCGGCGAGCATCGTCCGCAGCAGCGGGAGAGACAGGCCGATGACGTTGCCGTGGTCGCCCTCGATGCCGGCGATGAACGGTGCGCCGAGTCCGTCGATCGTGAACGCGCCAGCGACGGCCAGCGGTTCGCCGTCGGCCACGTACGCCTCGATCTCGGCGTCGTCCACGTTCGCGAAGTGCACCGTGGTCGCGGCCGCCCCGTCGATCCGGCGGCCGGCGGCCACGTCGATCAGGCAATGACCGGTGTGCAACACGCCCTTGCCGCCGCGCATCGCCCGCCACCGCCGGGTCGCCTCGTCGGCGTCGGCCGGCTTGCCGAGGATCTCGCCGTCGAAGTGGAGCACGGAATCGCAACCGAGCACGAGGAGACGGTCGCCGGCTCGGGCGGACCCGTCCACGCGAAGGCGGTGCGCAACGGCCTCCGCCTTCATGCGTGCCAGCACGACACAAAGGACGTCCGGCCGGGTGGCCTCCACGGTGGACTCGTCGATGCCGCTCACCACGGCGTCGACGTCGATGCCCGCGGCGGCCAGCAACCGCCGACGGGCGGGGCTGGCCGACGCGAGCACCAGACGCGGATTCACGCCGGGAGTCTAGCCGCGTGGCACGGGCCGCGCGGGCGTCGCAGAATCTACGCGGGCAGGAACTATGCGGGCGCCTCGGCGCTCGCATCCGCGCCGGTGCGCGGCTTCGGTGCGCTTCCGCCCTCGGCGTCCTGACTGATCGCACCCGTACGCGTGCCGATCTGCGTCATCACGTGGTAGATCACGATGGTCGCCACCGCACCGATCGCGATGCCGGTGAACGTCAGGTCGCCGATCGTCCACGTGAAGTTCGCGATGCCGATCACCAGCCCGACCGCGGCCGTGATGAGGTTCGCGGAGTTGGTGAAGTCGACCCGGTTCTGCACCCAGATGCGTGCGCCGAGGATGCCGATCATGCCGTACAGCACCGTGGTGGCACCGCCGAGTACGCCCACCGGCACCGTGTTGATCACCTGTCCCACCTTCGGCGACAGGCCAAGCAGGATGGCGAACGCACCGGCACACCAGTACGCCGCCGTGGAGTACACCTTCGATGCCGCCATCACGCCGATGTTCTCGGCGTACGTGGTGGTACCCGAGCCGCCGCCCACGCCGGCGACCACGGTCGCGAGACCGTCGCCGATGAACGCGCGACCCATCACGTGGTCAAGCGATCGGCCGGTCATCGTGGCAACCGCCTTGACGTGCCCGACGTTTTCCGCGATCAGCACGAGAACGACCGGGATGAACACCGCCATCACGCTGCCCTCGAAGTGTGGCGTGGTGAAGTCGGGCAGGCCGACCCAGTGCGCCGCCTTTACCGACGCGAAGTCGATGTCGCCACGGATCACCGCGACGACGTACCCGACGATCACGCCGAGAAGGATCGCGAGCCGGCCGATGAGACCGCGGAACGCGACCATGCACAGGATGATCGCGGCGAGCGTGATGGTCGCGGTGACCGGCTGCGCCTTGTAGTTGTTCCACGCTGCCGGTGCCAGGTTCAGGCCGATGAGCGCGACGATCGTACCCGTCACGACGGACGGCATGAGGACCTCGATCCAGCGGGTACCCGAGAACGTCACGATCAGGCCGACGATCGCGAATAGCGCACCGACCAGGACGATGCCGCCGAGCGCGGAGCTTGCGCCATGGCTGGCGGTCGCGGCGACCACCGGGGCGATGAACGCGAAGCTCGAACCGAGGTAGCTCGGCAGCCGGTTGCCCGTGATGATCAGGAAGAGCAGTGTGCCGATGCCGGAGAAGAACAGCGTGGTGGCCGGCGGGAAGTGCGTGAGCAGCGGGACCAAGAACGTCGCGCCGAACATCGCAAGCACGTGCTGCAGGCCGATCCCGACGGTACGCGGCCAGGTCAGCCGCTCATCCGGGGCGACGACCTCGCCCGGCGCGATGGACTTGCCGTCACCGTGTAGTCGCCAGCTGAGGTTGACCATCTTGTCCTCCACTGTGGCCTTATGCCCGGCGTTGGCCGCCGGCTTCGCGGCAGCGTAGCGACTCTCACAGCGGACGTAAAGGAAGTCGGTGGCGCGCCGCCTGAGATGGCCTTTTGGGTGGCAGCGCTAATGTGCTGGCATGTCGCGCCGAGCCATCGCGATCGTCGGCGCCGCGCTCGCGGTGGGTTCCTGCATCGTCGGCGGTGCACTGCCCGCGGTGCTCAAACCAGGGCCTCCGTGGTACGACGCCGTGGCGCAGCAAGCCGCGTGGAGTCGCCTGGAGGCTTGGCTGTTCGGCGTTGCCGCGATGTTTGCCGTCTCCGGATACGTGCTGCTCGCGATCGCGTTCACGGGTCGCCGAACACGCAGACCGCGCGCCACACCGACCGAACCGAACCCATGATCCACTAAACCGGTCAATAGCGGTCGCGTCTTCGTCGAAATTGGACTTTGTAGTGGATCATTAGTCGTGGCAAGAGGTTCCCGGCGGCGCGAAGCGCCGCCGAAGCCGGAGCGCGGCTAGTGCGTGTGCGACCAAGCGCCGGGCCCCGGCGCAGGCAAGCGGCCGGCACGTGGTGCGGCGCTCGCGCGCCAACGCGACGGACGCTGCCGAGCGCTGCCGCCGACAGCCGCCGCCGCGAGAGCCGCGAGCGCCGCCTGGCGACGCGACCACAGCACGCCGACGATCGCGGCGAGCTCCTCGTCGGTCGGCGCACCGCGTACGACGTGGAACGTCGGCTCCTCGTCCATCGGACTCCCACTCACAACGGAATGTTGCCGTGCTTCTTCGGCGGCAGGCTGTCCCGCTTGTTCCGCAGCAGCCGAAGGCCGCGCACGATCTGCGAACGCGTCTCGGCCGGCCGGATCACCGAGTCGACGTACCCACGCTCGGCCGCGACGTACGGGTTGGCAAACGCGTCCTCGTATTCCTCGATCAGATCGGCGCGCATCGCCACGGCCGCTTGCGACCCACCGGACTTCGTCGCGTCCTGCAGTTCGGAGCGATAGAGGATGTTCACCGCGCCTTGCGCACCCATCACCGCGATCTGTGCCGTCGGCCACGCGAAGTTCAGATCGGCGCCCATGTGCTTGGAGCCCATCACGTCGTAGGCACCGCCGTACGACTTCCGCGTGATCACGGTGATCTTCGGAACCGTGGCTTCGGCGTACGCGTAAATCAGCTTCGCGCCGCGCCGGATGATGCCGTCCCATTCCTGGTCGGTGCCGGGCAGAAAGCCCGGCACGTCGACGAATGTCAACACCGGGATGTTGAATGCGTCGCAGGTGCGCACGAAGCGCGCCGCCTTCTCCGATGCGTTGATGTCCAGGCAGCCGGCCAGGTGTAGCGGCTGGTTCGCGACCACGCCGACCGGGTGCCCCTCGACGCGGCCGAAGCCGACCACGATGTTCTGCGCGAACAACGCGTGCACCTCGAGGAACTCGCCGTCGTCGAGCACCGACTCGACCACGGTGTGCATGTCGTAGGGCTGGTTCGGCGAGTCCGGGATCAGGGTGTCGAGCGCCGCGTCGTCGTCGGTCACGTCCAGCGACGCGGGCGCCGGGTAGACGACCGGCTCGTCGAGGTTGTTCGACGGCAGGTAGGCCAGCAGCGCCTTCACGTAGTCGACCGCGTCCTGCTCGTCGCTTGCCAGGTAGTGGGCGTTGCCGGACTTCGTGTTGTGGGTACGAGCGCCGCCCAGGTCCTCCATCGCGACGTCCTCACCGGTGACCGTCTTGATCACGTCCGGCCCGGTGATGAACATGTGCGAGGTCTTGTCCACCATCACGGTGAAGTCGGTGACCGCCGGTGAGTAGACCGCGCCGCCGGCGCACGGCCCGACGACGAGTGAGATCTGCGGGATCACACCCGAGGCACGTACGTTGCGGAAGAAGATCTCGCCGTAGAGGCCGAGCGACACGACGCCTTCCTGGATGCGCGCACCGCCCGAGTCGTTGATGCCGATGATCGGGCAACCGGTGCGCATGGCCATGTCCATGACCTTGACGATCTTCTCGCCGAACACCTCGCCAAGTGAGCCGCCGAAGACCGTGAAGTCCTGGGCGAACACGCACACCGTACGGCCGTCCACGGTGCCGTACCCGGTGACCACCCCGTCGCCGTACGGTCGCGTCTCGGCCATGTCGAAATTCGTGGACCGATGTCGGGCAAACTCGTCCAGCTCGACGAACGATCCCTCGTCGAGCAGCATCGCGATGCGCTCGCGTGCGGTCTTCTTGCCGCGGGCGTGCTGCTTCTCGACGGCTCGCTCCGAGCCGGCATGCACTGCCTCGTCGATGCGTTGCCGATGGTCGGCGAGCTTGCCTTCGGTGGTGTGGATGTTGATATCAGCCTGCTGCCCGGTCACCAGGCAGATGGTAATCGCGCCGGCCGATAGGGTGGACGAATGGGCAGGTCGCCGTACACCGACATGGAGCGCCCGCCGCTGTCCGAGGCGGCGCTGCGCCGGGCGTTGGTCGGCGACGGTGCGCTGTGGACCGCGCTGGACTATCGGATGCGCACCGGTTCCACGAACGCGGACGTGGCGTCGGCGGCCCGGGACGGCACCGCCGAGGGCTACGTCGTGGTGGCCGACGAGCAGACCGCGGGTCGCGGCCGGCTTGATCGGGCGTGGTATTCGCCGCCGCGCGCTGGCCTCGCGTTGAGCGTGCTGTTGCGCCCCGGACGTGCGGTCCCGGCCCGCGGGTGGTCGCCCGTCGCGATTTCCGGGTACGGCACATTGCCGCTGCTCGCCGGCGTGGCGCTGGTCGAGGCGGTACGCCGGATCGCCGAGGTCGACGCGACCCTGAAGTGGCCGAACGACCTGCTGATCGACGGGCGCAAGTGCGCCGGCGTGCTGGCCGAGACGGTGCCGGAGCGCGACGCAAGCGAGGCCTCGGCCGAGGTCGTGCCGGCGGGTGTCGCGCCAGCCGTGGTCATTGGCATCGGATTGAACGTGACGCTGCGCGAACCCGAGTTGCCTCGCGCCGATGCGACGTCGTTGCAGCTGGCCGGCGCGACGTGCGTGGATCGCGACCCGGTGCTTCGCGCCGTACTACGCGGCATCGCGGAGTGGTACGTCCGGTGGCGCGACGCGGGCGGCGACCCGGTCGAGTCGGGCGTGGTGGATACCTATCGGCTGCATTGCACGACGATCGGCCAGGCGGTCCGGGTGTCGCTCCCGGACGGCACCGACGTCGCCGGCATCGCGAGTGGCGTCGACGACAACGGCGCATTGGTGATCGACGGGCGCCGGATTGCCGCCGGCGACGTCGCACACGTCCGCGCCGGCTGACGCGCCTCGTTGCACAGGAAGCCGGATACCGGGATCATCCTTCTGCGGCCGGAGGTCCGGCCGTGACTGATCCGCTGCCGATCACGCGTCGGGCCGCCGCTTCCGCCTGCATAGCGGAGCGCGGGACTGGGCCCGACCCGCTACCGTCATCGCGGACAACGTCAGGCCATCGGCGGGGCGACCCGCGGACGACTTTGTAAGGAGGTCCGGGTGGGCTTTCCGGAGAATGAGCTGACCACCGGCGAACACGTGGTTCTCCATTTTCACCCGCACTGGAAGCAGATGGTCGGCCCGTACGCGTTGCTCGTGGTCGTGGTCGCCGGTCTGATCGCGGCGCTGCTCGGCGGTGTCGGCGGCGTGCTGATGTTCATCCTCGGCGTGGCCGGCCTCGTGCTCGTCGTGTGGTTGACGCTGATCCCGTTCATCAAGTGGCGCTGCATCCACTACGTCGTGTCCAACGAGCGTGTGATCACGCGGCGCGGCGTCTTCAGCCAGCACACCGAGAACATCCCGATCGACCGGGTCAGCGATGTGCAGTTCGACCAGACGCTGTTCGAGCGCATCCTCGGGTGCGGCAAGCTCGCGCTGGCCTCACCCGGTGAGCACGGCCCGGACGTGCTGCCGAACATCCCGCACATCAAGCACGTGGTGGCGACGCTGCATGACCTGCTGCACCCGGACGAGGTGCCGGCGCCGCAGCAGCGCGAGGCGGCGCAGGACGGCACCACGCGTTCCGTACAGGACGGCACCACGCAGCAGCTGAACAACTAAGCGGGGCGGCGGGCGAACCAGCCGCGGAAGCGGATCCGGAGGGCAACCGCCTCCGGCCGCTCCGCGGTGGCGAGCCGGGTCATCGTGGCGGCGAGCGTCAACGTGCCGACGTTCGCCTTGGTCGTCGACGGTGCCGCATCGAGCACGTCGAGCGTCACCCGCAGCCGATCGCCGCCGTAGACCGGGGCGGTCCAGCGCAGTTCCTCGAGGCCCGGCGACGCATCGGCGGCCGCCCGTGCCAAGAGGTTGTCCGTGTACGCCCGCATGAACAGGCTCGCAGTGTAGAAGCCGCTCGCGATCACGTCCTGGTACTCGCTGGACCGCGCGGCGTCCACGTCGACGTGGTACCACTGCGGGTCGTAGCGGCGGGCAAACTCGATCATCTCGTCCCGGTCGATGTCGACCACGCCGAGGTCAAACGTCGTGCCGACGGCGATGTCGTCGAAGAACAGCTCGGCGGGGCGGCCGGTGCCCGACCGGATCACGACCGGCTGGGCCGATCCGAGGGCTTGGCCGGAAGCAGGTCGTCAAGCTCGAGATCGGCCGGCATGTCGAGGTCGTGGGACAACTCAGCCTCGAGCGGCACAGTCAGCTCGTTGAATTCGTCGATATCCGGCGCGGCCGGCGCGGCGGGCGCGGCGGGCTTTGTCGCGGCCCGCTCGGCCAGATCCGCGGCGACGTCGTCGGCGAGGTCCGCGGCCCGCGCCTTGCGGAACACCACGGACCGGTACGACAGCAGCAAGAACACCGTGCCGACGATCACCGACACCACGCGGGCGAGGTTGAACTCGAGTCGGTCGGTGCTCTGCAGGTCGAAGATCACCTTCGCCATCGCCATCACGGCCTGCTGGATGCCGAGACCGATCAGGTTCACCGCGGCGAAGAGGGGTAGCTCATGTCGCAGAGAACGACGTGGACGGTGACGGTACGTGATGTGCCGGTTCAGTACGAAGGACGTGGCCGTTCCGCCGGCGGTCGAGATTGCGTTTGCAGTCAGGGATCCCATGCTGAACAGCAGGTTGAACAGCAGGAATCCGAACGCAGTGTTGACCATGCCCGCGAAGCTGAAGGACACCAGCTCGCGGATGAGTTTCCGGTGCCGGTCAGGCAGGACACGGAGTAAGTGCACGCGGACACCTTACGGGAGCTTCCTCACAACCGCATCAAAGGCGACCTTGGTGCGGTTCAGCTCACGTTCAGTGATGATCCGTACGCAGGCCGGTGCCGGTTCGCGTACCACCGAAGTGGTGGCTCAGTCGTCGAAGCCAGCCGGCGCGCGATCGGTGACCGGCGATCCGCCGTGGACCTGATGAGCCGGTCGCGTCGCGTCGTGCCGGCTGGACGGGCGGCCACCGTGTTCGGGCCGGTTCGGACCGGTGTTGCGCAGGTGGGCCGAAGCGGTGCCGGCGTGCGATGTGGTGGCTTCGGCCGTGTCCGGCTCGGGCGCATTCTTCGGGAAAATGAATCGGCGATATGACCAGAAGCGGAATATCGTCCCGAGCAACAGTCCGACGCCCTGCTTCGCGACGTTATCGGCAAGCCTCGTGTGAAATACCTGTGGCCACATTGAGCCGAGCACCTCGTGACTCAGGCCAAGGCAAGCCAGGCTAATGAACAGACCGACCACGTTGAAGATGGCGTAGAGAACGTATTCGCGTTTCAACCCCGAGCGCGGCCGGTCGCGCCAGGTCCAGAAGCGATTGCCGATGAACGCGACGGTCGCCGACACCGCCGTCGAGCCCACCGCCGCCCAGTAGCGATTGCCTTGCAACGACAGGAATGCGTTGAAGACCGCGGTGTCGACGACCCACGCGATGACACCGACGATGCCGAACTTGCCGACTTCGCGCGAAAGGCCTTCGATGCGCTCGCGGAGGGCCGCGAGTCCACGGCTTTCGGGGGCTGCGACTTCGTGCACGGGCCGACTCTACCGGCTAGGCACACGTCCGGCGCGCCGATCGGAACGTCCCCACAGATGCGCGAAGTTGAGTAATTCCTCAGATATTCGCGCGTCGTTGGTCAGTCGGCGTCAAATTCTGCGCGCTTGTGCAATGTTTCACAAAGTGGTGTTGCTGCTGTTCGCGGGCTACCGGTTTACCCTGAGGACAACTCCGCAATCCCTCCGGCTCACGCCGGAGACGCATCGACCGACCTTCGCCGGGGTACGTGACCGGGATTACGCAAGTGCGAGTCGACGGTGTCAACGATGACCCAAGGAGATCGATCCTCATGACTGCCACGTCAGCCGACGACCTGAGGTTGGACGACGCGCCGACCAACCACCCGAGGCTGCTGGCGTGGGTACGCGAGGTGGCCGAGCTCACCACCCCCGACCGCGTCGTCTGGACCGACGGGTCGGACGAGGAGTGGCGGCGGCTGACCGACGAGCTGGTCGAGGCCGGCACCCTGGTGCGCCTGAACGACGGCATCAAGCCGAACTCGTTCTGGGCCTGCACCGATCCGACCGACGTCGCCAGGGTGGAGGAGCGCACCTTCATCTGCTCGGTCGATGCGAGCGATGCCGGGCCGACCAATAACTGGATGGCGCCGTCGGAGATGAAGCGCCAAATGACGGCGCTCTACCGCGGCTCCATGCGTGGCCGGACCATGTTCGTCATCCCGTTCTGCATGGGACCAATGACCGCGAAGAGCCCGATGTACGGCGTCGAGATCACCGACAGCGCGTACGTCGTCGCGTCCATGAAGATCATGACGCGCATGGGCACCGCGGTGCTCGACAAGATGGGCGACAGCGCGGAATTCGTGCCAGCGTTGCACTCGGTCGGCGCACCGCTCGAGCCGGGCGACTCCGACGTGCCGTGGCCGTGCAACCAGACCAAGTTCATCTCGCACTTCCCAGAGACGCGGGAGATCTGGTCGTACGGCTCCGGATACGGCGGCAACTCGCTGCTCGGCAAGAAGTGCTACTCGTTGCGCATCGCATCGGTGATGGGACGCGACGAGGGCTGGCTCGCCGAGCACATGCTGATCCTCAAGCTGACCTCGCCCGAGGGACGCGTCTATCACATCACTGGTGCGTTCCCGTCGGCGTGCGGCAAGACGAACCTCGCGATGCTCGAACCGACCATCCCCGGCTGGAAGGTCGAGACGCTCGGCGACGACATCGCCTGGATGCGCTTCGGGCGCGACGGCCGGCTCTACGCGGTCAACCCGGAATACGGATTGTTCGGCGTCGCCCCGGGCACCGACTACAAGACGAACCCGAACGCGATGCGCACCATCGCCAAGGGCAACTCGCTGTTCACAAACGTGGCGCTCACCGACGACGGCGACATCTGGTGGGAGGGCATGGGCGAGCCGCCCGCGCACCTCGTCGACTGGCACGGCAACGACTGGACGCCCGGCACGGAGGCGCTGTCCAGCCATCCCAACAGCCGGTTCTGTACGCCGATCAAGCAGTGCCCGATCCTCGCCGACGAGTACGAGGACCCGCAGGGCGTACCCATCGACGCGATCCTGTTCGGCGGCCGGCGCAAGACGACGGTCCCGCTGGTGACCGAGGCGCGGGACTGGGTACACGGCGTCTACATGGGCGCGACACTCTCCTCCGAGACAACCGCCGCGGCGGTCGGCCAGGTCGGCGTGGTCCGGCGCGACCCGATGGCGATGCTCCCGTTCATCGGCTACCACGCGGGCGACTACTTTAACCACTGGATCGAGATGGGCAAGGGCGGCGGGGAATCGGCCGGCGATGCGACCAAGCTGCCGGCGATCTACTACGTCAACTGGTTCCGTCGCGACGAGGACGGCGGGTTCCTCTGGCCCGGGTACGGCGAAAATTCACGCGTACTCAAGTGGATCATCGAGCGGCTGGAAGGCAAGGCGGCGGCGGTCGAGACGCCGATCGGTGCGGTCCCGACCGCGGACGCGCTGGACCTGTCCGGGCTCGACATGTCGCCCGCCGAGGTCGCGGCCGTGCTGCGCGTCGACGTCGACGAATGGAAGGCCGAGATCCCGCAGGTCGTCGAGTGGTTCGAGAAGTTCGGCGACAAGCTGCCCGGGGTGCTCTGGGCGGAGCTTGACGCGCTGAAGGCCAGGCTTGGCCTCACCGAGTAGTCGCCACGGGCTCGGATACCTGGGCGGGCTGTGTGGCCGATGAGAAGCGCCGATCACGTACGCAACAGATGTCTCAATGCCATTCCGCGCGCTGGAGCGGGATCGATAGTCTTGCGGTCGTGCGGAATCTCATCTACACGCTGTACGAGCGGCGACTGGCCACGTCGCTCGCCGGCAAGCCGCATCCCCACCACGTCGGCATCATGTGCGACGGCAACCGCCGGTGGGCGCGGGAGATGGGATACGTCGATCCCAACGACGGCCACCGGGTCGGCGCGGAGAAGATCAAGGACGTCCTGACCTGGTGTGACAAGGCCGGGATCAAGTACGTGACGCTATATCTGCTCGGCACCGAGAACATGCGCCGGCCGGCCGTCGAGCTCGATCCGTTGCTGCAGATCATCGAGGATCTGGCCGGCGAGCTTGCCGAGACCAGCCCGTGGGAACTCCGCGCGGTCGGCGCGCTCGACGTGTTGCCGGCGACGACGTCGGCCGCGCTCAAGGCAGCCGAGCACGCCACCGTGGACCGTGCCGGCGGCATGATCGTGAACATGGCGGTCGGCTACGGAGGCCGCCGCGAGATCACCGACGCGTTCCGGGCACTGCTCCAAGAGCACGCGCGGGCCGGCGGCACCATCGAAGAGCTGGCCGAGGTGCTCGACGTCGATCACATCGCAGGACACCTCTACACCAAGGGACAGCCCGATCCGGATCTCGTCATCCGGACCAGCGGCGAGCAGCGGCTATCCGGCTTTCTCCTGTGGCAGTCGGCGCACTCGGAGTTTTACTTCTGCGACGCGAACTGGCCGGACTTCCGGCGAGTGGACTTCCTGCGGGCACTGCGGTCCTACGCGAACCGCGAGCGCCGCTTCGGCTTCTGATCACGCGCGCGTTCGCGGGGTGGCCGCCGGCGACGTGAACCGCCCGAATCCGCGGCGCGAAACGCCCGAGTCGGCTCTGCGAAATGCCCGAGTCCGCGGCGCGAAACGGCCGAGTCGGCGACCCTCGCCCCGGCGTCGGTGCCTCTGAGCTGGCCGTACACGTTCCGAAACGCATGTGGCGGTACTAGCCCTACGTGGTGCGCGACGGCTAGCGTGGCGGGTATGGCTCGGGGGCTTCCCGGGTCAACCGGCCGGCCCGGAACCGCGTTCCACAGTGCGGGGCCTGCACCCGACCCCGCGCACCGGGCAGTCGGCGGGCATCGGAGCCGGGCGCGAGGTGCGCGCCTGCCGGAGCAGCCCTGTGACTACACGCCGTATCACCGGCGCCGGCGCGTCGGATCCCCGAGCGTCGGACTCATCGAAATCCCCGTCCAGGACAACGAACCGTGCGGCGAAGCGCGTGCCCGAAGCGGCGAAGCGCGTGCCCGCCACCCCGGGGCCGGCAACACGGCAAGTGGCCACGGCGTCGGTCGCGACCGTAAGCAGGTCGCAGTCTCGCGCCGCAAAGCCCGCCGCCCAAGCTCCGGCGGCAAAGCCACCACGAAAGAGCGCCGTGGCGCCGCAGCCCCGCAAGAACGCCGTGGCGACGCAGCCGAAGAAGACGGCGGCGGCAAAGCGGCCGCGCGGAACGACGACGCACCGCGCGCCCACCGCGCCGAAGCCCACCATCGAAGCAACGGCAGTGGGACGCCTGAGCCGGACCCGAACCGAGCCGCAGGTGGCCGGGCGTCGCACATACGTTGTCGACACGTCCGTGCTGATCGCGGATCCGGCGGCAATCACTCGGTTTGCCGAGCACGACGTGGTGCTCCCGCTGGTGGTGATCTCCGAGTTGGAGGCGAAGCGAAACCATCCGGAGCTGGGCTTTTTCGCGAGGGCGGCGCTGCGTCGGCTCGACGATCTGCGCGCGGCGAACGGGCGCCTGGATGCTCCGTTACCGGTCAACGACATCGGAGGCACGGTCCGCGTGGAACTGAACCACGCGGACCATTCCGTTCTTCCGCCCGGCTTCCGCAGCGACACGAACGACACGCGCATCCTGACCGTGGCGTATGCGCTGGCCGCCGAGGGCGCGGACGTCACCCTGGTGACAAAGGACATGCCGCTGCGCGTGAAGGCGTCCGCCATCGGCCTGCCCGCCGACGAATACCGATACGGCCAAGCCAGCGATCCGACGTGGACCGGCATGGCCGAGCTGGACGTGGACGAGCTCCAGATCTCGGCACTCTATGGCGGCGCCGCGGTCGACATCGACGAGGCCGCCGCGCTGCCGGTGCACACCGGGCTCGTGCTGCATTCGGCGCGTGGGTCAGCGCTCGGCCGCGTGAGCCCGGACAAGACAGTTGCGCTGGTACGAGGCGACCGTGAGGCGCTGGGCATCCGGGGCCGGTCGGCCGAGCAACGCATCGCGTTGGATCTGTTGCTCGACGACTCGGTCGGGATCGTCTCGCTTGGCGGGCGAGCCGGCACCGGCAAGTCCGCGCTCGCCCTCTGCGCCGGTCTGGAGCAGGTGCTCGAACGCCGTCGGCACAAGCGGGTCATCGTGTTCCGGCCGCTCTACGCGGTCGGCGGGCAGGAGCTTGGATACCTGCCGGGCACCGAGGCGGAGAAGATGTCGCCGTGGGGCCAGGCGGTGTTCGACACGCTCGGCGCGGTCGTCAACGACAACGTGATCGAAGAGGTGATGGCGCGCGGCATGCTCGAGGTGCTGCCGTTGACGCACATCCGCGGTCGCAGCCTGCACGACGCGTTCGTGATCGTCGACGAGGCCCAGTCCCTGGAGCGTGGCGTGCTCCTGACGGTGCTGTCACGCATCGGCACCGGCTCGCGCGTGGTGCTTACTCACGACGTCGCGCAGCGTGACAACCTGCGCGTGGGTCGTCACGATGGCGTGGTCGCGGTGATCGAAGCACTGAAGGGCCATCCTCTTTTCGCACATGTCACATTGACCCGTTCGGAGCGGTCCGCCATCGCCGAGGTGGTCACAGATCTGCTGGAGGATCTGCCAGGCTAGCGGGTTCTTTCGAGGTATTTTTCCTGACTTGTCGTTCGACACGCGTCGTGTCAACGCGTTCCAGCGTTTGAAATCGCCGCAGCGCTCCGTCAGTGTGTTGCGAGAGCGCCGTACCGTCGCGTACCCCCTCGATCGGTTCGGTGCTTGCGCCGCGCAACGGCCCACGCCCCCTCGGGCCGCGCGTCGCGTCTTAGCCCCCGACGAAGGGACGCACTTCGTGAGTCGGCTCTGGAGCCGTTCCGGTCTGCGTGTGTTATCCGTTCTGATGTTGCTACTCGCATTGGTGGGCGGTGCCGTGCTGCACCACGCCCGGCAGGCGCAAGCGTCACGCGACGCGTTCGCCGGGCAGTTCAACGCCGCAGACCCCAACCAACTCGCACTTATGCAAGCCGCGCAACGCGCCGCGAACGCACCACAGGTCGCGGCGCAACAGCGGGCGCAGGTGAGCGCCGAGCACAGCGCTAACGCCGCGGCTGTCGCGGCGGCCGCGGCCGCGCACCAGGCCGAGGCGGCGGCGCGAGCGTCACACGGCTCGTCCGCGAGCCGGTCAACGCCGCGAACGCCGGACATCGGTCCGATCCCGTCCTCGTGCAGCGCCTACACCGGCAACCGGGCACTCGGCTGCAAGCTCGTCCTGGACGCCGGCCTGAGCCTCACTCAGATGGCGTGCCTGGACAAGATGTGGACCAAGGAAAGCAACTGGCGCACGACCGCGGAAAACTCGAGTTCCGGTGCGTATGGCATTCCGCAGGCGTTGCCAGCCAGCAAGATGGCCACGTACGGCTCGGACTACCGGACCAACCCGACGCCGCAGATCAAGTGGGGCCTGGCCTACATCAAGGGCCGCTACGGCACACCCTGCGACGCGTGGTCGTTCTGGCAGGCGCACGGCTGGTATTAGTTCTGGTCGAAGCGCCTGGACCTGCGGTCGGCGCACTTCGGGCTAGCGCATGTCACGGTGGCCGGGCGGTTCATCCATCCGGCCACCGGCACGTTTTCAGGTGGTCGCTGGCGGTGATCGCAAGGACCTGCTACCAACGTACGTATGACCGCGACGCGACCGCCGCAAAGCTCCGACCCGGACGAATTCGGCACGGTGGAGTTCTACGCGTCGATCGGCCGTGGGCTTGTCGCGATGTCCGGCGTGATCGTTGGCCTGTTCGCGATCGAGCTCATCAACTGGCTCACCCACCAGCGGCTCAACGCGGAAGGCGCCATCGTCACGCGCGTCCCGTCAGGTCTGGACGGCATTCTCTTCGCGCCGTTGCTGCACGCCAGCTGGTCGCACCTCTACGCCAACAGCGTGCCGCTTCTGTTAACGGGCACGTTCGTGCTGGCCGGTGGCACGACACGCTTCCTGACCGTCACGGCATTCGTCGCGTTGGTCAGTGGCCTGACCGTGTGGTTCGTCGGCGGCCCGACTGGCCAGCCGACGGTCGGCGCCAGTGGCGTCATCTTCGGCTACATCGGCTACCTGTTGATGCGTGGCATTGTGGAGCGGACGTGGTGGACGATTGGGGTCGCGGCGCTCGTCGGGCTGCTTTACGGTGTGGCCATCTCCGGTGTCGTGCCGGGGGATCCGCGAGTCTCCTGGCAGGGACATCTCGGCGGGTTCGTCGCCGGCCTGCTCGCGGCCGTCCTGCTCCGCAACCGACGCGTACGGCCACCGACCGAGCCGACGAAACTGCCCAGCACGCTGACACTTCCTACTCTCGACTGATCATGGACGACATGGACCTGACCGATAGTGCGCCCGACGCGTCGATCGACGCGGCCGCGGTGCAGGACGTTGACATCGCGATCATCGGAGCCGGCCCGTCCGGCCTGTTCGCCGCCTACTACGCCGGATTCCGGGCGCTCTCGGTTCTCGTGATCGACGCGCTTCCGGAGGCAGGCGGTCAGGTGACCGCGATGTACCCGGAGAAGATGATCTACGACGTCGCCGGCTTCCCCGTGATACGCGGCCGCGAACTTGTCGATCGCCTCGTCGAGCAGGCGGCCACTTTCAAGCCGATGTACCGGCTGGGCGTGCTCGCCGACAAGCTCACGTACGACGCCGAGAAGCCGGTGCTGGCGCTGTCGAACGGTGAGTCGTGGCGATGCGGCGCGATCATCATCACGGCCGGGCTCGGCAAGTTCACGTCCCGGCCGCTGCCGGCCGCCGACGCGTTCACCGGCGAGGGCGTCGTCTACTTCGTGCCGCACCTGAACGCGTACGAGGGCAACGACGTGGTGATCGTCGGCGGCGGCGACTCGGCGTTCGACTGGGCGCAGTCGTTGTGCGGGATCGCCCGGACGGTGACGATGGTGCACCGGCGGGACCGCTTCCGAGCGCACGCGGCGACCGTCGCCCACGTCCAGACGCTGCCCGTGGAGATCATCGTCAACGCCGAGGTGAACCGCCTGCACGGCGACGGGCAGGTCACCGGCGTCGAGGTCACCGTGAAGGGCGCGGAGCCGCGTTTGTTGCCGGCCGACGCGGTAGTGGCCGCGCTCGGCTTCACCGCCGATCTCGGACCGCTCGCGGAGTGGGGGCTCGAGCTCGACAAGCGGCACATCATGGTCGACACCCGGATGAGCACGAAGCAGCCGCGCATCTTTGCCGCCGGCGACATCTGTGAATATCCGGGCAAGGTACGCCTGATCGCAACCGGCTTCGGAGAGGCGGCCACCGCGGTGAACAACGCGGCGATCGTCATCAACCCGGACGCGCACCTCTTCCCGGGTCACTCCTCCGACGTCTGATTCGGCCCGAGACCGGTCTGAGCCGACAGCAGCGCGGCGACTTCGGCCGGCTCGGGGGCGTACGCACCCGGTTGGGTGCAAGCGATCGCGGCCGCCGCGCACACGTAGCGCAGTGTCGCGACCGGTTGGGTACGGATGCCGTCGATGCCCACGTCGGCTAGGCGTACCAGCAGCGCTGCCATCGCCGCGTCACCGGCGCCGATGGTGTCCGCGACTCGTACCCGAGGGGCCGGCACCGACACCGCCGGCTCGCCTACGACGTGCAGCGAGGCGCCGGTGGCGCCGTGCGTTAGCAGTACCAGTTCGGGTCCACTGGCAAGCCACGACGCCACGACCTCTGCGGGTGGCGCATCCGGGTACGCCAGCGCCACGTCCTCGTCGCTCGCCTTGACGACGTGCGCGAGCGACACCAGTCGGGCCATCCGCTCGCGAGCGTCGACCTGGCGGTCCAGCACGATGGGCCTAAGGTTCACGTCGAGCGTTACTGTGCAGCGGGCACCCGCCCTCCGCATCCAGTTCTCGAGGGCGTCAGCGCCGGGCGGCCAGTAGGCGGCAAGCGATCCGGTGTGTGCGATGTCGCCCGGCGCCGGGTCGGGTACGCCGACCGCGGCGAAATCCGCGGCGCCGTCCAGCCAGAAGTCGTAGCGTGCCGCGCCGGCGTCGTCGAGCGTCACGAGCGCGACCGCGGACGGCGCGGCGACTTCCCGTGAGCCGGACAGGTCGACGCGACCGGCGACGAGCCTGGCACGAAAATGCTCGGCGAACGCGTCCACGCCGAACCGGCCGTGAAACGCCACCGAACCGCCCAGTCTCGCGGCCGCGACCGCGGTGTTCGCCGGGCCACCGCCGAGTGCCACGCGCACCAGCCAGCCGGACGACTCGCCTACCGCTGGCAGACCGGACGCGACCGGCTCGTAGTCGCGCTGAATGGGCAGCAGGTCCGCGACATTCTCTCCACAGATGACGATCACTAGCGGCGGTCAGCCCATGGTCCGTGGTGACCCGGAGACCGGCGCGCTGGTGAGCGGAGCGCTGGCCGCCGGCGTGACCTCGGCGGCCAACGGCGCGCCCTCGAAGTCGACCAGCGAGTAGAGCCCGAGCTTCTCGAGCTTGTGGTACGAGTCGATGACGCGGATCGTGCCGGACTTCGACCGCATCACGATCGACTGCGTATAGGCCGTACCGGAACGGTAGTGGACACCACGCAGCAAGTCGCCGGACGTCACGCCGGTCGCCACGAAGAAGCAGTTGTCGCCGGTCACCAGATCGTCGGTGAACAACACGCGGTCCAGGTCATGACCGCCGGCCAGCGCCTTGGCCCGCTCGGCGTCGTCGCGCGGCCAGAGCTTTGCCTGCATCGCGCCGCCGGTGCATTTGAGAGCGCAGGCCGCCGTGATGCCTTCCGGCGTACCACCGATGCCCATCAGCACATCGGTGTCGGACGTTTCCCGTGCTGCGCTGATCGCGCCGGCGATGTCACCGTCGCTGATGAAGCGGATGCGGGCGCCGGCGTCGCGTACTTCGTCGATGAGGTCCCGATGCCGCGGCCGGTCGAGGATGCATACCGTCACGTCGGCAACGCTCGTCCGCTTCACGCGCGCGATCCGGCGAAGGTTCTCGGTGGCGCCCACGTTGATGTCGATGACATCGGCACACTCCGGCCCGACCACGAGCTTGTCCATATAGAACACCGCACTCGGGTCGAACATCGCGCCGCGCTCGGCGACGGCGAGCACCGCGAGCGCGTTCGGCATGCCCTTGCTCATCAACGTCGTACCGTCGATCGGGTCGACCGCCACGTCCACCTCGGGGCCGCTGCCGTCGCCGATCTCCTCGCCGTTGTAGAGCATCGGCGCGTTGTCCTTCTCGCCCTCGCCGATCACCACAACACCACGCATCGGCAGCGAGTTGATCAACTGGCGCATCGCGTCCACCGCCGCCTTGTCGCCGCCCTCCTTGTCACCCCGCCCGACCCATCGGCCGGCAGCCATCGCGGCGGCTTCGGTGACCCGGACCAGATCGAGTGCCAGATTTCGGTCCAGCTCCTGGGGGGAGCGCATGCGAGCGTCGTTCATAGGGGGCGCCTCCTTGCGGCCGAAATCACGACAGCACTCGATGCAAAGATCCTGTCACGATCGTGACCGCGCCGGCACTGTGGGTGCGGCTTCGGCCCGCCGCGGGCACTCGTCCGAACGAGTGCCAGGGGCTGCCTGAGCCGGAGCGGAGCGGCTCGGCGAGGATAGTCGAGTGGCGATGAGCGATGCACCGGATGCGCCGACCGGCGTCCGGGCGGATGCCGGCGGTGTGGGCGCGCCGGACGAGCTGCACGAGCCGGCTCAGCCGGGCCGGCATGCCGCGCCCGAGCGGCCCGCCGCGGTGAACACGATCGCGCTTCGTGCCGCGCGTACCCCGATGGACATGGCGAAGGCGGTGCTCGTCCTTCTCGTACCGGTGCTGGTCGCGTTCGGCATCTATGTCTTCTTCTTCGGTGGCAGCAATCCGATTGCCATCGACCCGAGCGGGACCTACTCGGAGGCGCAGGCGGCGCGTGTGTTCCCGGTTGTCCAGCCACACGGCCTGCCCAGCGGTTGGCGACCGGTCAGCTCGACGTACGGCGACGAGAAGGGCCGCCATGTGCTGCGCGTCGGGTATGTCGCGCCGAGCGGAGCCGGGCTGCAGCTCATCGAGAGTGACGGGCCGGCGGCGACCGTGCTGTCCAACGAGATCGGCAACGCGAATCCGGTCGGGCCGAGCGTCGACCTTGGCGGACGCACGTGGGGTCAGGTCGGGGCCGGCTCCAGCCATCAACGCGCCCTGGTCGACACCGAGAAGGGTTACACGATCATCGTCAAGGGTCAGGCGACCGCGAAAGACCTCGCGACGTTCGCCGCCTCACTGCGGTAACGAAACCCTCGCTATCCCGCCGCGGCGCGTGCGTCGTCCTCGGCCTTTGTACGGCGCTCGCGTGCCTCGTCCAGGCGGCCACGAGCGGCGTCGAGCCATTGCTGACAGATCGCGGCCAATGCCTCGCCGCGCTCCCAGAGCGCAAGTGACTCTTCCAGCGTCGTGCCGCCCGCTTCCAGCCGCTCCACCACGGTAGCCAACTCGGCACGCGCCTCTTCGTAGCTCAGCTCGTCCTCGGTCACGTCGCCGTCATCCCTTCGATCGGGCGGCAGTGCGAGCCCGGCTGTTCGGCGCGCGCTCGCTCCTGCCGCGGCCGGCAGCCGCGGTGCCGTCCGCCGCTGGCGTTTCCTCGTCGACAACGGTCGCCGCGAGCTCACCGTCGGCGAGCCGCATCCGAAGTCGGTCGCCGGGTGCGACGGCGTGCGCCGCTCGGACCAGCCGACCGTCCTCGGCCCGCTGGACAATCGCATAGCCCCGGTCGAGCGTGGCCTTCGGCGACAAGCCGCGCAGGCGTGCCGTCGTGTGTACGAGGTCGGCGGCGGCGCCGTGGAGACGATGGCCGAACGAGCGGCCAGATCGCGCGGCAAGCGCGGTGACATCCGCGGCCCGCGCGTCGATGACGACCTCCGGATGCGCGAGCACCGGACGGCTCCGCAGCGCGTGCAAGCCCGCTTCCTCTCGCTCCAGCAGGCCGGTGACCCGGCGCCACATCCGTGCCCGCGCCTGGCCGATCAAGCGGATCTCGTCACGCAGGTCGGGCACGATGCGCTTGGCCACGTCGGTCGGCGTCGACGCTCGGGCGTCCGCGACGAAGTCGACCAATGGCGTATCGGTCTCGTGCCCGATGGCGCTGACCACCGGTGTCCGGCAAGCAAACACCGCCCGGCAGAGTGCCTCGTCGGAGAACGGCAGCAAATCCTCGGTCGAACCGCCGCCACGCGCGAGCACGATCACATCGATCGTCGGATCCGTGTCGAGCACGGCGATCGCGTCGATCATCTGCGGAACCGCCGCCGAACCTTGAACCGCGACGTTGATGACCCGGAAGTCCACGCCAGGCCAGCGGCGGCCGGTGTTCATCCGTACGTCACGCTCGGCCGCGCTCGCGCGTCCGGTGATCAGACCGATGCGGCTCGGTAGGAACGGCAGCCGTCGCTTCCGCTGCGGGTCGAACAACCCTTCCGCGGCGAGCAGCTTCTTCAGGTGCTCGAGCCGCGCCAGCAGCTCGCCGAGCCCGACCAGGCGTACGTCGTCGGCGCGCAGCGACAGCGTGCCGCGCGCCGGATGGAAGTCCGGCTTCGCGTGCACCACGATCCGAGCACCGTCGGCCAGCTCTGGCGCGCCCAGGTCGAGGACATCGCGGCTCGTCGTCACCGACAGGCTGAGATCGGCGGACGGGTCGCGGAGTGTGATGAACACCACCGTGGAGCCCGGCCGCCGCGTGATCTGGGCGACCTGCCCGTCCACCCAGATCCAGCCGAGCCGGGCAATCCAACCGCCGATCTTCTGGCTCACCACACGCACCGGCCACGGCGCTTCCGGTGTCGACCGGTTCGGGTCCGGCTCGACGCGGGTGGGCGCCGGTCCGTCCGGACCATGCTGCGGGCTTGATCTCGGCTGTGCGCCAGATCTCGCCTGAGCCCCAGATCTCTCCTGAGCCCCAGGCCTCGGCTGTCCGTCCGTCACGCTGCCCAGCCTAGGCCGGCGCTACGACCGGACCATGCCGACGCGGCCGCGGGCCAGCCGGCCGCCGCCCTCGTACGATGGGGGCATGGGTGACTCGACGAAGCGGGTTTTGCTGGCCAAACCGCGCGGCTACTGCGCGGGCGTCGACCGCGCGGTGCAGACCGTCGAGGAGGCGCTGAAGCTCTACGGCGCGCCGATCTACGTACGGAAGCAGATCGTTCACAACAAGCACGTAGTGGCGACGCTGGAGAAGCGCGGCGCGATCTTCGTCGAGGAGAACGACGAGGTGCCGGAGGGCGCGACCGTGGTGTTTTCCGCGCACGGCGTCGCGCCCGAGGTCTACGAGCAGGCCCGCCAGCGCAACCTGCGGGCGATCGACGCGACGTGCCCGCTCGTGACGAAGGTCCACAACGAGGCGCGCCGGTTCGCCGCCGACGACTACGACATCTTGCTGATCGGCCACCACGGTCACGAGGAGGTGGTGGGTACGGCCGGCGAGGCGCCGACGCACATCCAGCTCGTCGACGGGCCGGAGGGCGTGGACAAGGTCCAGGTCCGTGACCCGTCGAAGGTCGTGTGGCTGTCCCAGACCACGCTGTCGGTCGACGAGACCATGGAGACGGTGCAACGGCTGCGTACGAAGCTGCCGCTGCTCATGTCGCCGCCCAGCGACGACATCTGCTACGCGACCTCGAACCGCCAGCACGTTGTCAAGCAGATCGCGCCGCAGTGCGACGTGGTGATCGTGGTCGGGTCGACGAACTCGTCGAATTCAGTACGCCTGCGTGAGGTCGCACTCGACGCCGGCGCGAAGGCCGCCTATCTGGTCGACTTCGCCGACGAGATCGACGAGCATTGGCTGGACGGCGCGACGACGGTCGGCCTTACGTCTGGCGCGAGCGTTCCGGACGATCTCGTGATGGACGTCGTCGACTGGCTCGCAGCGCGCGGCTTCGGCGAGGTCGCGGAGGTCACCACGGCCACCGAGAAGCTCACCTTCGCGCTGCCGCGGGAGCTGCGACGCGACATGAAGACGTCCGCGAATGAACGGGCCACGGACGCGGCGGCGCTCGCCGCTTCGGTCGCCGACCCAACCCCCTAGCCGGTACGCGCTACCGTCGCGTCGGCACCAATGCGGCCGGATCGACGGTGACATTGATCGGCGCGGGCAACTCGATCGGAGTGCCCGGCGCACCGGCGCCGTACAGGACGTAGCCACCATCGTGGTGCTGGAACAACTGCAACGTCGGCTCGCTCGGATCGACGAGCAGATACCACTCGATGCCGGCCTCGGCGTAGTAGTGCATCTTGAGCACCCGGTCGGCCGCGGCACTGCTTGGCGACGTGATCTCGCAAACGAGAACAGCTTTGGCTGCGTCCAGGACGGTGCCATCGGGATCGGCTCCTCGGGCCACGACGAGATCCGGAATGAGGATGCGGCCGTGTTGTGCCCGAAGATTGATCGCTTCGAAGATGTCGAGCCCCGCAGCCTCGGCGGTGGGTTTGAGGGCGATCGCCAGCGCGAGCGAGATTCCTTGGTGCCGGAACGTTGGTGCCGGGGTCACGTATAGGCTCCCGTCGAACAGTTCGATTCGATCGGCGGTCTCGCCGAGTGCGAGATATTCCTGCTCGGTCCACGGCAGCCCGTGTTCGCCAAGTGCGGCCGTCATCATCATCTCCACCTGCGTCCGTTACGTGACAGTCTTCCACGTGGCGCCGACGTTCGGAGCGTCGTCGGCCGACCGGCCGGCGTCGTTGTCGGCATCGTCGTCGAACTCCGGCGCTTGCGGCCGACGCGGTGCCACCTCGAGCGGCGCGACCTCCGGGAGCGCCTCGCCAGACACGCCGAGATCGGCGAGCTTGCGCGCGCTCACGAGCACCCGCGACTCGAACGAACCCACCGCTCGGTTGTACGCCGTCACCGCGCCACCCAGGGACGCACCGAGCTTCGTGAGGTGATCGCCCATTGTGGACAGCCGAGCGTAGAGATCACGGGCGAGCGTGTGAACCGCAAAAGCGTTGGAGGCCAGGGCTTCCTGGCGCCACGCGTACGCCACCGTACGGAGCAACGCAATCAGCGTCGCCGGAGTAGCGAGCACAACATCGCGACCGAACGCGTGCTCGAGCAGCGTCGGATCGTGTTGCAATGCCGCGTCGAGGAACGGGTCGGCTGGTACGAACAGCACGACGAACTCCGGCGTCGTCGGGAATCCGGTCCAGTAGGACTTCGCCGACAGCGTGTCGACATGAGCCCGCAGCGCCCCAGCGTGCGACTTCAGTTGGCTGTCACGGGTTCGGTCGTCGCGCGCCTCCATCGCGGCGAGATAGGCGTCGAATGGTGCCTTTGCGTCGACGACGACGTGGCGGCCGCCGGATAGCCGTACGACCAGATCGGGCCGTACGCCGCGGCCGTCGATCTGCGCGGTGACCTGCTCCTCGAAGTCGCAGTGCTCGAGCATGCCGGCCGCCTCGACGATGCGGCGCAATTGGTGTTCGCCCCACCGACCTCGCACCTGCGGCGCACGCAAGGCGGCAACCAGATGACTGGTCTCGGTGCGCAGCTCGGCCGACGCGCCGGCGACGCCGCGGACCTCGGTGCGTAACTCGGCATATGCGTCGACGCGGTCGTGCTCCATCTCGAGCACCCGGCGTTCGTAGCGCGCGAGGCTGTCGGCGAGCGGCGCGATCAGGTGGCCCAACGCGATCTGCTGGTCGCGCGCGGCGTCCGCGGACAGCGCGCGCAACGACTGGCCGAGCCGCTCCTCGCCGTCCCGCGTCGCGCGTAGCGTGGCGTCGAGTCGGGCGATCTCGGCGGCCGAGCGCGACGTCGCGTAGAGCCAGCCCACCGCGAGGCCCACGACGAGCCCGACGATCACCAGCACAAGCGACATGCAGGCAGCATGCGCGATCCGTATGACATTGTCCGCGTCGATCGCGCACGCGGCCGGTGTCATCGACCGCGCCGATGCGTAGCGATGCCGCGAGGCGCCGTGTCATGGCCGATGCGTAGCGATGCCGCGAGGCGCCGTGCCATCGTCGGGTACCGTCGAATGTTCAAAGCCAGCCCACAGACTCGGCGGCCGCGACAGGGGTGAGCGACATGTTTGGATTCGGGCGGAGACGGCGTGAACGTGAGTTGGCCGATGCACGGGCCGACGCGCAGCGGTGGTACGAGCGGCTCGGCGGCCAGGTGATGAACCTGCCGCCCGGCGACGAGGCCTCGACGAAGCAGGCGCTGGTCGACGCGGGGGAGCGCTACAACGCCGCGGGCAGCCAGCTCGAGCGCGCCGAGACTGTCGCGCAATACCTCGGCGCGCGGGAGACCGCACTGGAAGGTCTCGCCTATGTACGCGCCGCTCGCATCAACATGAACCTCGATCCGGGTCCGCCGTTGCCGATGCTCGCCGGACAACGCGAGGCGGGCGCCATTCGCCAGGATCGCGAGGTACAGGTGCAGGGCCGCGATTACCGCGCGTCGGCGAATCCCGGCGACTCCACGCCCTACTACTACCCGGGCGGTCGCGTCTCCGGACGGCCGGTGCCGGCCGGTTGGTATTCCGAGCCGTGGTGGCGGACCGCGCTGACCGCTGGCGCGTGGGGCATCGGCAGCGTGCTGGTCTTCGACGCGCTGCTTAGCCCAGCGTTCGGCGATTACGGGTACAACGCCGGTGATCAGCAGGGCTACGAGCAGGGCTATGACCAGGGGTATGACCAGGGCTACGACCAAGGTCAGCAGGCCGATGACGGCGGTCAGGGCGGCTACGACCAGGGCGGCGGATACGACCAGACTGGAAACGACGGCGGCGCCGGATACGACGGCGGGTACGACGGCGGTGGCGGCTTCGACGGCGGCGGTTTTGATGGCGGGGCCGGCGGGTTCGACGTCGGCGGCGGCGACTTCGGCTTCTAGCGCGCCGTCACGACGGCATCGCACCCGGCACGGCGGCACGACGCGCGCCGGCAGGACTCGCGCGGATCAGACCAGGCTGTCCTGCCACTGCTCGTGCAAGGTTGCGTAGCGGCCGCCGGACGAGATGAGTTCGGCGGGGGATCCGTCCTCGACGATCCGTCCGTCGTCGACGACCAGGACTCGGTCTGCGATCTCGACGGTCGACAGCCGGTGCGCGATCACGATCGCGGTGCGGTCGCGGAGGATCGTACGCAACGCGCGCTGTACGAGTCGCTCGGACGGGATGTCGAGCGACGACGTTGCCTCGTCGAGGATCAGCACCTGCGGGTCGGCAAGGAACGCGCGCGCGAACGCCACTAGTTGACGCTGACCGGCGGAGAGGCGGCCGCCGCGCTTGCGTACGTCGGTCTGGTATCCGTCCGGCAGCGCGGAGACGAACGCGTCGGCGCCGATCGCGTGTGCCGCCGCCTGGATGGCCTCGTCACTCGCGTCCGGACGGCCGAACCGGATGTTGTCGGCGATCGTGCCGGCGAAGAGGAAGTTCTCCTGCGCCACCATGACCACGGTGCGACGCAGGTCGTCGTCGCTCATCTCGCGTACGTCCACGCCGTCGATGCGGACCTCGCCGCCGGTGGGGTCGTAGAAGCGCGCCACCAGCTTCGCGATCGTGGACTTGCCGGCGCCCGTCGCGCCTACCAGTGCCACCGTCTGTCCGGCTGGGATCCGGAGGTCGAACTCGTCGAGTACGGTGCGGTCCTCGCGGTAGCCGAAGTGCGTACCCGTGAAGGTGATCTCACCGCGAGGTTCCGGGACGGCGACCGGCTCGACCGGCTCGGGCACGGCGGGCTTCTCGCTCAGCACGCCGGCGAGCTTCTCCAGGGCGGCGCTCGCGGACTGCAGCGTGTTGTAGAACATCGACAGATCCTGCATCGGCTCGAAGAACCGGCGTAGGTAGAGCAGGAACGCGGCGAGAACGCCGATCTCGGCGTGGCCGCCCAGCACCAGATAACCGCCGAACGTCAGCACTACGGCGATCGTGATGTTGCCGATCACCTTGATCGCCGGCGAGAACTTCGCGATCAGTTGGAACGCGACCGTGTTGGCGGCCTTGTAGTCGTTGTTCACGCGCTCGAAGATCTCCTGGTTGCGGCGCTCGCGGCGGAACGTCTGCACGGCGCGGATGCCGCCCATCGACTCGACGAACTGGACGATGACCAGTGCCACTGTCTCGCGGGTTCGGCGATAGGCCCGCGCCGACGACTGCTGGAACCAGCGCGATACCCAGATCAGGAACGGGAACGACAGCAGCGTGACCAGCGCGAGTTCGACGTTGAGCACGAGCAGGATGACGGCGACGGAGAACACCGATAGCAGCGCGAGCGTGACCTCTTCGATGCCGCCGTCGATCAACTCCGAGATGGAGTCCATGTCCGACGTCATGCGGGACACCACGCGGCCGGACGTGTAGCGCTCGTGGAAGCTGATCGACAGCCGCTGGAAGTGGTCGAAGACGCGGCCCCGGAGATCGAGCAGGACCGCCTGGCCGATGCGGCCGCTCAGGGTGAGGAAGCCGCGCTTGGCGACGTAGGCCACGATGATCGACACGGCGAACGCGACCGCGATCTGGATCATCACGGTCGCGTTGTGGTCGCGCACCAGCGGGCCGATGCCGTTGTCGATGCCGAGCATCACCAGGTAGGGGCCGGCCATCTCGGCGACGCTCTGCAGAAGCAGTAGCGCGATCAGGACCACGATCGCGCGGTGGTGCGGTCGGAGCAACGAGCGCAGCAGTGCGCGGCTGTCCGCGCGGAGCCGCAGCGCGGTCTTCTCGCCGCCGAACTCCGCGGCGGTGAGTTCCGCGTCGTCCTCGGTCGCGATGCCGCGCCACGCGAGCGCGTCGCTTGGCCGCTGCGCCGTCGTCGGTGCAGCGCTGCCCGAGCCGTCGTGGTTGATCTCGCCGGTCGCGTCGTCGACGGCGATCTGCTGGTCAGTGGACATGAACAGCACGCTCCTGGTCGGTCGCCGCCGCGCCGTTCGGCGTGGTCCGCCACGGCGGCGGTCCACCGAGCGTGGACTCGTCGTCGTGCTCGGCCTCCGCGGACAGCACCGCGCGATATGCCGGTACGGTCGCCAGCAGCTCCGAATGCGTACCCACGTGCGTGATGACACCGTCCTCGAGCAGCGCGACCCGGTCGGCGAGCGCCACCGTCGAAGGCCGGTGCACCACCACCAGCGCTGTGCTCCCGGCAAGCACCCGAGCGAGTGCCTCCTCGACCAGCGCCTCGGTGTGCACGTCCAGCGCGGACAGCGGGTCGTCCAGCACCAGCACGCGTGGCCGACCGAGGACCGCGCGGGCGAGCGCGAGCCGTTGCCGCTGGCCGCCGGACAGCGACAGACCCTGTTCACCGACGCGCGTGTCGAGGCCCCACGGCAACTCGTAGACGAAGCCGGCCTGCGCGATGGCGATCGCCTCGGCGACCTGCTCATCGGTCGCCTTCGGCCGGCCGAGCGTGAGGTTCTCGCGGATCGACATCGAGAACAGCGTCGGCTCCTCGAACGCGACGCCGATCAGATCACGCAGATTGTCCAGTGGCAGGTCGCGGATGTCGTGGCCGTCGATCGTGATGCGGCCGCCGGTGACGTCGTGCAGGCGCGGTACGAGCGAGATCAACGCGGACTTGCCGCTGCCCGTGACGCCGACCAGCGCCATCGTCTCGCCGTGCCGGATGTGCAGGTTGATGCCGCGCAGCACCGGGTCGGCGGCGTCCGGGAACGTGAAACGTACATCGTCGAAGCGCACCTCGCCTGCGACGTCGGCGGCGTTGAGCGCGACGGCTCCCGGCCGGTCCTTGATCGTCACCTCGCTGTCGAACACCTCGTAGATGCGGTCCGCGGCGGTCATCGACTCCTGCAGGTTCGAGATGATCCAGCCGAGCGCGTCGACCGGCCAGATCAGCATCAGCTCGAGCGTCACGAACGCGACCAGGCCACCGATCGTCATCTCGTCCTTGGCCACTGCGTACGCTCCGCCGACTAGCACGATGGCGAGCGTGATGTTCGGGACCAGGTCGAAACGGGACCACGTCCGGGCCACCATGCGCGCCTTGCGTACTCCGGTGTCGTGGACGAGCCGGGCCGCCGCGCGGTACTTGGTGCCGACCTCGCCACGGCGGCCGTACGCCTTGATCGTTCGTACCCCCTGCGCGGCTTCCTCGGCGAGCGTGGCGAGGTCGCCCTGCTGGTCCTGCATGAGTCGGGCGGCTGCGAAGTATTGCTTGGTGAAGTCACGGCTGATCATGAACAGCGGGACCGAGCCGGCGGTGACTACGACGGCGAGTGGCCAGTAGAGGTGGAACAACAGCGCGACCACGGTGATGTACGTGCCGATGTTGACGATCAGGAAGATCAGCCCGAACGACATGAACCGCCGGATGGTGGACAGGTCGCTGGTCGCGCGGGACAGCAGCTGGCCGGACTGCCAGCCCTCGTGGAACGCGACCGGCAGGCGCTGCAGGTGGCGGTACAAGTCGTTGCGTTGCGTGGTTTCCATGCCGAGCGCGCAGACGGTCTGTGTCCAGCGACGGATGAAGATCAGCACTGATTCGAGCAACCCGAGCAGCAACGCGAGCGCGCCCAACATGATGAGCGCGCCGGGCTGGTGATGCCGGACCGGACCGTCGACGACCCGCTGAACGACGAGCGGAACGATGATGCTGGCCCCGGTGGCGCCCCCCGCCGCGACCAGCATCCAGATCATGTGCGGGACGTACGGCCGAAGATAGGTCCGGGTCCGCAGCAGATTGTGAATCTGTCGACGACTGGGGGGTTTCGATTCATGCTGTGTTGTCTCCGCCGCCACCTAACGAAAGTAACCGGACGGACGTACTGATCACGAGTGAGTTTCTCCGTCAGCGGAGGAGATATTCGCCTCGAATGACCGCAGCCACTCCTTGATCTCCAGGCCGTATCGGTAGCCGCCGAGGCCACCGTCGGCGCGGACGATCCGGTGGCAGGGTACGAACAACGCGGCGGCGTTGCGAGCGCACGCGGACGCGGCAGCCCGGATAGCCGTCGGCCGACCGGCGCGAGCGGCAAATTCCCGGTACGTGACGGTTTGGCCGGGTGGTACCTCGCGCAGCACCTCCCACGCGCGGTCCAGGAACGCGCCGGCGCCGTGTTGCTCGACCTCGATCGCGTCGATGGCCGCGACGCCACCGTCGAAATAGCCGCGTGCCGCGTCGACAGCGGGCGTCAGGTCGGTCGCGCCGTCGTTCTCGTCGGCCGTCTCGGCGTGCAACGTGGCCGGCGTTATCAACGAGATCAGATCCTCGGCGTTGGCCGTGAAGCCCGACGCCAGCACCGCCTTTCCGCGCCCGACGATGGTGAACGGGCCGACCGGGGTGTCGATGGTCGTGCTGTGCATGTCACATCCTCCAGAGTCTGACCACCGCGTAGGAGCGCCACGGCGCCCAACGCTTGGCATGTGCGATCAATCGAGTCGGTGTCTCGGGCAGCCCGGCCGCCGTCGCGGCGCGCAGGACGCCGAGGTCCGAGCCGAGGAACACGTCCGGATCGCCAAGTGCACGCATCGCTACGTAGTTGGCGGTCCACGGACCGATGCCGGGGATCTCCTCGAGGGCCGCGCGCGTCTCGTCACGGTCGACGCTGCCGTCCAGCACCACCTGGTCACTGGCGACCGCCTCGGCCAGTGCCCGGATCGTCGCGATCCGTGTCTTGGGCATCGGGAACGCGCCGTCCGGAAGCTTCGCGACGGTGGCGGCATCCGGGAACGGTCGGAGGCCGCGACCGGCGTGCGGTGCATCGGTGCCGTCGGGTGCCGCGTCGGTGCCGTTGATGCCGTCGGGCGTCGGCGAGATGCCGTCGCCGCTCGGCGCGGCCGCGACGAGCCGACCCAGCACGGTTATCGCGCCGGCCACCGAGATCTGTTGGTTGATGATCGCCCGGACGGCGACCTCGAAACCGTCGACCGCGCGCGGCACGCGTACGCCCGGCTCGGCCGCGACGGCGGCGGCGAGCGCCGGGTCGGCGCCCAGCACGCCGTCGATCGCGGTCGGGTCGGCATCGAGATCGAAGAGGCGACGGCACCGCGCTACCGCCGGCGACAGGTCTCGTACGTCGGCGAGCCGCAGCGTGGCAGCGATGTGGCCGTCCGCCGGCACCATGCGTACGTGTGCTGTGCCGTACGGCAACCGCATCGCGCGCGTATACGACTCACTCGTCACGACCTCGACACCCGGAATCGCGCGCAGTGCAAGGAAGTCGAGCATCGAGGCGGCGTGGAACGGCGCTCGATATGCCAGCCGTACGGTGATCGTGCCGCTTCCGACCGGCTTCTGCCGGCGGGCCGCCTGCCGCAACTCGGACGGCTGGGTCGCGTAGACCTCTCGTACCGTGTCGTTGAATTGCCGGACCGAGCCGAAGCCGGCGGCGAACGCGATGTCCGCGAGCCCCAGATCGGTCGTCTCGATCAGCGTGCGCGCGGTCTGCGCGCGCTGGGCACGGGCCAGCGCCAGCGGCCCGGCGCCGACCTCGGCCACAAGCATGCGGTGCAGGTGACGCGTCGTATATCCAAGCCGCGTCGCGAGGCCGTCGACACCGTCCCGGTCGACGACGCCGTCCGAAATCAGGCGCATCGCGCGGCCGACGACGTCGGCTCGGACATCCCAGTCCGGCGAGCCGGGCGCCGCATCCGGCCGGCAGCGCCGACAGGCGCGGAAACCGAGGCGGTGCGCTGCGGCGGCGGTGGGGTAGAACGCGACGTTCTCGCGGCGCGGTCGGATCGCCGGGCACGACGGCCGGCAATAGATGCCAGTCGACGACACGGCGGTCACGAACCAGCCGTCGAACCGCTGATCGCGGCTGTCCACCGCGCGATAGCAACGGTCGAAGTCGAGTTCCACGCGGTCAATGGTGCCCGCCTAGTCCGACAATCACTGGCGGGTTTCGGACATGACATTTCCCACTCGCGGCGCCAGCTTTCCTTCCGCGGATCTTGGAGTCTAAGTGCTAGATGCTGCCCCTCCGATTCCAAGATCGCGGAGGGGAGCGGAGCGGTACAGCCGGTGCAGCAGGGCGTCGCGGATCACCGGTCGCGATCCGAACACCATCGTGAACGTCGCCTCTCGGACCAAGCGTTGCGCCTGGTTCGCGGCCAGCACCGCGCGGGCGCCTTGCCACGCCGTCAACGTGGCGGCGGCCCGCCAGGCCAGCTCGGATACCGCCGCGCGAGCGTCCGGTGCGCTGTCCGAATCGGCGGTGATCAACGCGACCCGGCATGCGTCCACTTCGGTCGCGAGCCGCTCGGCGTCCGCCGCCGACGGACCATCGCGGAGCAGCCGTACGCAGCGGTCCGCCACACCGAGCGCGAGGAATCCGTTGAGCGTCGAGCCGCCGGCGTCGTCGGCTCGCCAGGTCGCGTACGGCACGCTGGACACCAGGCGGTCGCCCGGCACGACATGGCCGTCGAACGTGACGTTGACGGTGTTGCTGGCCTGTACGGCGACGAGGCGCTGCGTCTCGGTACGCAGACTCGGCACCGACTGGTCGACCGCATCCATCAGCAGGAAGTGCACGACGTCGTCCGGGTCGCGGGCGGCCACGTACACCAGGTCGATCATGCCCCAGCCGGTGACCCACGGCGCCGTACCGTCCAGCACGAAGTCGCCGTCGGATCGGCGTACCCGCAGGTAGTTGGTGGGCGGCCGAATGCCCGCGATGGCGATGCCCGCGCGGTGCTCGCCCGCGACGAGCCTCGGCAGCCACGTCTTGCTCAGTTCCGATGCGGTCCCCTCGGCCTCGTTGCGGAGCAGCGCGAACACCGGCGTCAGGTGCTGGATCCACACGAACGTGGTGGCGAGGTCGCCGCTCGCCAGCGCCGCGACGACACCACCGAGGCCGGCGAGGTCGAGATCCGGATCCGCAGCCACGCCGTAGAACCCCTCGGCGGCGAGCAGATCCAGATGCCGCGGCGGCACCCGGCCCGCGCCGTCGACGTCCTGTGCGGCCGGAAACAGCACATCGTCGGCGATCTGGCGGGCCCGTTCGGCAAGCGTCACGTCCGCTCCTTCTTCAGTGCCGCGGCGCGCCCGCGACCGTGTCCGAACTCACCGGCGACGCCGTGGGCGAGTGCGTAGATTCATGGTGGAATGTCGATCAACCCCTTGGGAGGGTACGCCGGTGAGTGAGCGCTTCGACGTCGTGGTGCTGGGCGCCGGACCGGGCGGATATGTGGCCGCGATCCGGGCGGCACAGCTCGGCAAGCGGGTCGCGATCATCGAGCCGCGATATTGGGGCGGCGTGTGTCTCAACGTCGGCTGCATTCCGTCAAAGGCGTTGCTGCGCAATGCGGAGCTGGCATACATCCTGCGCAACGAGGCCGCGACGTTCGGCATCTCGTCGGACAGCGAAATCAAGATCGATTATCGCGTCGCCTACGAGCGGAGCCGGAAAGTCGCCGACGGTCGCGCCCGTGGCGTGCGCTTCCTGATGAAGAAGAACAACATCACGGAGATCGAGGGGTACGGCACCTTTACCGACCCACACACGATCCAGGTCGCGTTGAACGCCGGCGGCACGCAGACCGTGGAGTTCGACTACTGCATCATTGCGACCGGCGCCAGCGCGCGACTGCTGCCCGGTACGTCGCTCGGGCCGCGCGTCACCACGTACACCGAGCAGATCCTGTCCGACACGCTGCCGGCGAGCATCATCATCGTGGGCGCGGGCGCGGTGGGCGTCGAGTTCGCCTACGTGCTGCGCAACTACGGCGTCGAGGTGACGATCCTCGAGTATCTGGACCGGATGATGCCGCTGGAGGACGAGGAGGTCTCTGCCGAGTTGGCGCGCCGCTACCGGCGACTCGGCGTGGACGTTCTGACCGGCGCGCAGGTGCAAACGATCGAGGAGTCGGCCGATTCGGTTGCGGTGACGTACGTCCGCGGTGGCAAGACCGAAACACGTCACGCCGACGTCGTGCTGCAGGCGATCGGCTTCGCCCCGAACGTCAACGGGTACGGGCTCGAGGCGACCGGGGTGGCGCTCGGTCCACGGCGCGAGATCGCGGTGGATCGACGTGGGCGTACCAACGTTTCGCACATCTTCGCGATCGGCGACGTGACCGCGGAGCTGATGCTCGCGCACGCCGCGGAGGCCATGGGGATCGTGGCCGCCGAGACAATCGCCGACGCGGAGACGATGGAGATCGACTTCGTTATGGTGCCGCGCGCGACGTTCTGCCAGCCGCAGATCGCGAGCTTCGGGTGGACCGAGGCGCAGGCACGCGAGAAGGGCTTCGCGGTGAAGGTGGCGAAGTTCCCGTTCACCGCGAACGGCAAGGCGCAGGGCATCGCCGATCCGGTCGGCTTCGTGAAGCTGCTGAGCGACGAGGCCACCGGCGAATTCCTCGGCGCGCACATGATCGGCCCGGACGTGACGGAGCTGCTCCCTGAGCTGACACTCGCGCAGCAGTGGGAGCTCCGTGCGCTGGAGGTCGCCCGCAACATCCACTCGCATCCGACGCTCAGCGAGGCGGTGAAGGAAGCCGTACACGGCCTCGCCGGTCACATGATCAACCTGTGATGCCGCGATCTGGCGGCTGATCCGGAGCGGGTCGGTCGTCGTCCGGCGTCCTGTGTTCTTTGGGCGTGCTGTGTCTCTGGGTGTCGTATGTCTCTGGGTGTCGTATGTCTCTGGGCGGCCTGTGTCTCTGGGTGTCGTATGTCTCTGGGCGGCCTATGTCTCTGCTCACATTGATGCGAGCAGAGACATAGGTGATGCTCCAGCCGACTAGCTGCGTCGGCGTCACCCGCCGTGCGTAAGCTGGTACGCCGTGAGCTTGACCATCGGCATCGTCGGCCTGCCCAACGTCGGCAAGTCCACGCTGTTCAACGCGCTGACGAAGAACCAGGTCCTGGCGGCGAACTACCCGTTCGCGACGATCGAGCCGAACGTCGGTGTGGTCGGGCTGCCGGATCCGCGGCTCGACAAGCTTGCCGAGATGTTCGAGTCGGTCAAGACCGAACCGGCGCCGGTGTCCTTCGTCGACATCGCCGGGCTTGTCCGCGGCGCGTCCACAGGGCAGGGCCGCGGCAACGCGTTTCTCGCGAACATTCGCGAGGCGTCGGCGATCTGCCAAGTGGTCCGGGCGTTTTCGGATCCGAACGTGGTGCACGTCGAAGGCAAGGTGTCGCCCGCCGACGACATCGAGACCATCAACACCGAGCTGATGCTGGCGGACATTCAGACGTTGGACCGCGCGATCCCGCGGCTGGAGAAGGAATCACGGCTGCGGAAGGAACGCGCGGCGACGCTGGCCGCCGCGTCCGCCGCGCGCGAACTGCTCAATGGGGGTACGACGCTCTACGCCGGCGCCGCCGACGCGAAGATCGACATGGCCGAACTGGATGAGCTGCACCTGTTGACGGCCAAGCCATTTCTCTACGTCTTCAACGTCGACGAGGAGGAGTTGGGGGACGACGCGTTCCTGGCGTCGATGCGTGAGCTCGTTGCGCCCGCCGAGGCGGTGTTCATGGACGCGAAGATCGAATCGGAGCTCATCGACCTGCCCGACGACGAAGCGGCCGAACTGCTCGCCTCGATCGGGCAACCGGAACCCGGGCTGCACCAACTGATCCGGGTCGGATTCGGCGCGCTCGGGCTGCAGACGTACCTCACCGCTGGGCCGAAGGAGTCTCGCGCCTGGGTGATCCCAGTCGGCGCGACCGCACCCGAGGCGGCCGGCGTCATTCACTCCGACTTCCAGCGCGGGTTCATCAAGGCCGAGATCGTCTCGTACGACGATCTGATGGCCGCCGGCTCGAAGACGGCGGCGAAGAGCGCCGGCAAGGTACGCATGGAAGGCAAGGATTACGTCATGCAGGACGGCGACGTCGTCGAGTTCAGGTTCAATGTTTAGCGCCACACAGGTGGCGGCCGCTCCAGTGACATGAGGTCGGACCGAGGAACACGGCATGCCCACTATCGTTCTGACGAGTAGGCTTCCCGGCCCGCCGGCGGCGTGTTTCGACCTGAGCCTGTCCGTGGACGCTCACACGGCATCGATGAGCGCGTCGGGTGAGCGAGCGATCCGCGGCGTCACCTCAGGCTTGCTGCGCCTCGGCGACACCGTAACGTGGCGGGCCAGGCACTTCGGGGTTCCATTCGCGATGACCTCGCGGATCAGTGGGTACGAGGCACCGTACCGATTCGTTGACGAGCAGATTGCGGGACCGTTCCGGCGCTGGTGGCACGAGCACCGCTTCGAGCCCGTCCCGGAGGGCACCCTGATGACGGACGTGGCGGAATTCGAGTCCCCGGCCGGACCGTTTGGTCGAATGGTCAACGCCGCGGTGCTGACGAAGTACATGAGGAGACTGCTTCAGCAACGCAACGAATGGCTTGCCTCGATGCTGTCGTCACCCGATGCCTGATGGCGTTCTGCGCACAATCTGGTTGAGTCCCGATTTAACGTCTGGCGTTATTAACGCGGAACGTTATACTCATCTAGTGATCAGATCGTTCGGTAACAAGGACACCGAGCGACTCTGGAACCGGGAACGAGTTGGCTCAATTGACCCACGGATCCATCAAATGGCGCTGCGAAAGTTGAGACAGGTCGGTTCGGCGCTTACGTTGAACGACCTTCGTATCCCTCCGGGAAACCGTTTGGAGGCGATGAAGGGCGACCGTAAGGGTCAGCACAGCATCAGGATCAACGAACAATGGCGAATCTGCTTCGTGTGGAAGGACGGAGGCGCTGAGGATGTCGAAGTTGTCGACTACCACTGACAGGTTGAACCCCGTCCACCCGGGCGAGGTGCTGATGGCGGACTTCATCCAGGGTTTCGACATCACCCAGAACCGGCTCGCGGTCGCCATCGGCGTGCCGCCGCGCCGGATCAACGAGATCGTGCACGGCAAGCGGTCGATAACGGCCGATACGGCCCTGCGTCTGGGCAGGTACTTCGGCACCTCGGCCCAGTTCTGGCTCAATCTGCAGGACCTGTATGACCTGGACGTCGAAGAGGACCAGATCCAAACAGAGCTCGCTGCCATCCGGCCGATCTCCGCATGATGGCGACCGAGCATTGGACTGTCGAGCATTTCAGTCAGGCCAATCCCAGCGGCTCGGAACTCGAAGACGACGTACCGGCCTCGCTCCGGCGTGTGGCCGATTCGATCGAGGGTCTGGGGCGGACCGAGGTCCAGGACCTCCTTCTGCATAGGCAGATCACCGATGATGGCAGGAACTGGTACTCGCTCACGGTCTACTTTCACCGACCGGAGGGCTGATGCCTCTCGGCAATGGAACCTCGTCGAGTTCAGGTTCAATGTCTAGTTCGTTCCACGCGCGCAAATAGGTCGAAGACTTGCAGAGGTGGCTAACCTCCCTGCATGAGCGAGGTGACAGTCACTCTGTCGAAGGACGAGGCACTCGTCCTGTTCGAACTCCTCCATCGATGGGAGGACGCCAACACGATCGACCCGGTCTTGTTGCCCGGCGAACAGACCGCACTCTGGAATCTCTCGTGCGCACTCGAGCGGGTCCTCAGCGAGCCGTTCGCTCACAACTACAACACCCTGATCGCAGGTGCCCGAGATCGCCTCCACGAACAGGGCGGCGGGTGACACCCCGATCGACGACTGACTGTGGTCGAGTTCGACTTCAACGCGAGATCAGGTGTGGGTGCCGACGTTGATCACATGCCCGGAGCCATCTCGGTAGAAGAATCGAGTGACCCCCCACGGTTCTTCGGTGAGCGGGTGGACTATCTCCACGCCTGCCGCCCTGGCTGCATCGTGGGCAGCATTAATGTCGTCGACGAAGACCGACACGTCGGGGTTCACGGTGGCGGACGCATCGGCTGTCATCAGACTCAGCTCATGGCCCTTGTCATCGGCCAGCGTGACGATCCAGCCGTGGTCCATGACGACCTTCAAGCCGAGCACGCCGGTGTGTTCGCGCACTGCGGCGGCAAGGTCGTGCACCGTAAGGTCTGGCACGATTCTCTGGATCTTCATTAGTCGATCACACTACGGCACCCGCGCGGTGTCCACGCCGACCGTGAGGTTGTGACTGTCCAATATCGGCGAGATGTTGTCGGTGACGGACATGCTCGAGTTCCGGTTCTGACGCCCTGTGCGTCGCGGTGCACTACCGTCGGAACGTCAAATGAACGGTTCCGCTCTCGGCTGTGTCGGCGGTGACGTCGTAGTCAGACTCGAGGCCGCGCAGGTCGTCCCAGAGGCGGGTACCGCGACCGAGAAGTATCGGCGCGATAGCGACGTGGAGTTGGTCGACGAGCCGCGCCTTGAGGAAGTCGCGCACGACGGTGGCTCCGCCGCCCACGCGGATGTCCTTGCCGTCGGCGGCTGCCAGCGCCCGGTCGAGCGCCTCCTGTGGCGTTGCGGCGATGAAGTGGAACGTCGTGCCGCCGGCCATCTCGATCGACGGCCGCGGGACGCTGTGCGTCAGAACGAACACTGGGATGCGGAACGGTGGCTCGTCGCCCCACCAGCCTCGCC
>DASTMZ010000143.1:0-1591 GCA_035713725.1 Micromonosporaceae bacterium | reverse complement strand
TCCGGCCTTGTTACCGGCGACGAGCAGGATGGCCGAACGCCACGGATCGAAGACGAACAGTACGCGCACATTGCCCGGCCGCAGCTCCTTGAGATTCGCAATCGACGAGCTATGGATGGTATCGACCAGCGGTCGGCCCAGGCCAGGACCGATCTCGGCCAGCAGGTCGATGGCCTGCACCACCCGGGCATGCGACGCGTCGTCGAGGCCGTCGATCCAGTCGCGAACCTCGTTGACGAGGAATACGTCCCATTCACCGTCCGCCACCCAGCAAGTATAGTGAACGCTATACTCAGGCGCAAGTCGAATGCGCCGTCGGCACCACCGTAGGCACCGTTGTGTTCGCTGATCCCGGTCACGGCAAGAGTTGCTCCGGTGACGTATTCCTCCTCCGCGGCAGAAGGTTGGCGGCATGGTCCGCGTTGTCCGGCTTCCGCCTTCCGTCCGAGGTCATTGAGGCGGCTGTGCGCTGGTACATGCGCTACGCACTGTCCCATAGGGACGTCGCGGGTTGCTCGCTGAGCGCGCCTCGAGGTCGATCACGGCACCGCATTCGGCTGGGTGCAGCGGTTTACACCACGCCGGGAGCCTTGTGGCTGGCGGTAACGCCGGCCGTAACTGCTGGATCGAGCAGCCAATGAGACGCGTTGGCTGGATCTGACTGGCCACGTTGGATGTGGTGAGCTCAATCTTGCAGAACTCATGCGGCTTGAGGCCTCGACGTTCGTCGACGCATTGGCATGTCGACGTGTTGGGTTCAGCGACGTCAGATACCGGGATTGGTGCGCCGGCCTGTCAAGCGCGGTAGTTGAACCACGGTCGATCGGTGCCAGCCGCGCCGGGTCGCTTCGCCGGCGATGCGCGTGTCGCGCTTGTGGTGCGGCGCGAACGGCGATGCGTGGGGTCGATCGTGTGCTAAGAGGGGCGTCACGGTCAGCAGTCGTTTCGGTGTGGTGCCGTTGCGGCTGTTGCCCGAGCCGCGGCCGGCCGGGTCGTGCTTGTCGTAGCCGAGGTGCCCGGTCAGTTCCTCACCCAAGGCGCGCTCCAGCACCGCCTTGGTCACCTGCGACAGCAGCCCGTCCGGGCCAAGCAGCTCGGCGCCTTGCGCCTGGGCACGAGCCAGCAACTCGTCGGCGAGCTGCTCATCAACTAGCGGCGGCCCACCATCGGGCCGGTCCGGCGCGCGATGCACGAGCTCAGTGTCAGACATTTCCGTGGTCCCTTCCGAGTCCTCCTTCAGGACTCAGGGTCGGGCCACGCCACTTACACAGTGCATCTGACACGCCAACCATGATCAACGACTCGGTTACCTCTCTGACGGCGACGACTTGACTCAGAGAGGTGCCGTTAGCGAGACAGACCCGCTGTCGGCGATCGGACATCGGCGAGGCGTAGCGGTTGGGGAAGAGTTGGTTGCTGTGGATACCTTGGCGGGCTCGGCGGAGTTGGCGGATCTGCTCGCTGAGTACGCGTTTCGGTCGTCGGTGCCGGGCGCAGCGATCGGCGTTCTCCAAGACGGGTTCGTCGCGACGGCGTGTTACGGCGTGGCGGATATGAGTACGGGTGAGCCGGTCATGCCGGCGACTCGTTT
>DASTMZ010000142.1:0-17148 GCA_035713725.1 Micromonosporaceae bacterium | reverse complement strand
CGCGTTGATGCACGTCGCGCACTGCGACCGGTGCCGGCGTGAGCTGACCGAGCTCACCCGCGTGGCGGATGATCTGCTCCTGCTCGCACCGCGACGCGAGCCGCCGGCCGGCTTTGACGCGGCGGTAGCGCGGCGTCTCGCGACGCTGACGGATCGATCATCGAGGTGGGTGAGTTGGCGCCGATGGGCGCCGGCCGGCCGTGGCGCGGTGGCGCGTACGAGCGGCCTCGGCGCGTTGTCCGAACGCGGCGCTAGTCGGCGAACGAGACCCGCATTGCGTCTCGCCGCGGCCGCAATCATGTTGCTGATCGCCGCGGCTGCGGGCGCAGGGATCACGTACTGGCAGGGCGCGGCAGACCGCCGGCTCGCCGCGCAAGTTGGTACGGCTGCCTCGCTGTTCCCACGCGCTGTGCCGATCACCGGCCCGTCCAACGCCGTCGTCGGCCACGTCTTCCTCTACAACGGTTCGCCCTCGTGGGCGACGGTCGAGTTGACCAGCGCGCCGGAGTCCGGCGACTACGCGATGACGGTTGTCGCCACCGACGGACAGCGCTACCCGGAAGGCGTCTGTACGGTCACCGGCCAGCGCGGCATCTCCTCATACCCACTGCCGGTCCCGCTCGGCCAGATCGCGGCGATCGACCTGACCCGTCCCGGCATCGCGCTGACCGGACATCCGTGACGCCCGATGAATCCCGTCGGCGGTCCGCGGCCGTAATACCGGTCAGGCGTACCAAACAACGCAGACGGAGGACATCACATGTCATGGCAGAAACTCATGGCGCTGGCTGGGATCGGCGTCGTGTTGACGGTGTCCGGTTGCGCGGCCGGCTCCGGTGGTCAGGCCGGCGCAGCCGCACCGGGCGGCTCGGCGACCACAGTGTCCATGCGGAACGTCACCGGAGTGGGTTCCGCGTTGGTCGATAGCGCAGGCGAAACGCTCTACTTCTCTGATGTCGAGAGCACCGGTACGGTCCGGTGCCTTGACGCGTGTCTGCACTTCTGGAAGCCGCTCACGGTCGACCAGGGTGTGACACCGACCGCCGCGACGGGAGTGGCCGGCACTCTTGCCACGATCACGCGGCCGGACGGTCCGACGCAGGTGACACTCGACAGCAAGCCGCTCTACACGTTCTCCCTCGACGGCGGCGCCGGTCAGGCGAAGGGCAACGGTTTCACCGACAGCTTCGACGGCACGCAGTTCCGTTGGCAGGCCGCGACCGCATCGGGTGCGGCGCCGACGGCTTCCGCTACCGACGGCAATGGGTACGGCTACTGACGGTTCGTCGGTGTCACGGCCGGCGTGGTGTCCCGCACGCCCGCCGTGCCGCCGGTGGCGTTTCGACGCGGCCGTCTACGTGCTAGGTGCGCTGGCGCCGGCCGATCGGCACGCGTACGAGGAGCACCTGCAGCAGTGCCCGGACTGCCGCGACGACGTGACGCAGATCGCGGCGATGCCCGGGCTGTTGCGTCGGTTGTCGGCCCACGACGTGCCGACGTGAGCTAGGCGTCGCGGCGCCGCGCTGCGGCCGGCTGAGGTCCGCCCCAGACCGGCTGGAATCCTCCCCGGACGGATGACGTACTTCCCGAGGCCGGATGCGGCACGGCATGTCACACCATTCAGGCGGCCTGGGACCGGACAATGGCCAGAAGGTTGATCGAAGCCATTCTCCGAGGGGGGACGTTGCAGATGGGTGACGAAACGCGCTCGGTGATCCAGCGCTTCCACGATGCGTTCAATGCCCATGACCTAGACACGTTGGCGGACCTGTGGACCGACGACTGCGTGTTCGAAGACACCACACCGCCGGACGGCAGCCGGCACATCGGCCGGGAACGCGTGCTCGACGCGTGCCGTGACTTCTTCGCGCAGTCACCGAACGCGCACTTCGAAATCGAGGATGTGGTCACCGTCGGCGACCGCGGGTTTGTCAGGTGGCGGTACGAGTGGGCCGACGGGCACGTACGCGGCGTCGATGTGATGCGGGTTCGGGATGGCAAGGTGTCCGAGAGCTTCGCGTACGTAAAGGGCTGAGCCGCCACGCCGAGCGTCTGCGGGTGGGCGTCACCGGCTCAGGCCTCGGTTGCCTCGGTTGCCTCGATCGCGTCGAGGTCGCGAACCGCGTAGCGGTGGTGCTCCCACTCCTCTTCGAGGATCGTGCGGAGGCACGACAGGGTGGTCTCCGGGTAATCGGGTGCCCACGGGTTCGAACGCGCCACGGCCAGGTCGTCCGACGTGACGGTGGCCAGGAAGTCGCGCATCATCGCGACGCGACCCGCCCGGACCTCCAGTACGTCGGCGTATGCGGGCGTACCCGTCACGAAGATCGACATGTCCAAGCCGTCCCGGTCGGCACCGGCGTTCGGTTGCCCGATCGGGTGGTACGGCTGCTCGAGTCCGAGGATCGCGCGGCCCAGCCACGTGTCGGTGGCCATGACCAGGTGCCGCAGCGTCTGCGCGAATGACCACTCGCCACCCACCGAAACGTCGACCGTGCCGGCCGGCATCGCCGCGACTCGCTCGAGCGTGGCCGCCCAAGTGCGCTGGAGCGTCGCCCACGCCGCGCGCAGACCGTCCGGGTCTGCGGCGCGTCGTTCGGCACGGCCGGGAAAGCGGCGGTTGAGTTCGGCGTCGACGAACGGGGCCACGTCGACGCCGTTGACGCGCAAGACGTTCTCGCCTTCCAACAGCCACGGCGCGTCGATGTCCGCCCCTGACACGTCGACCGCGCGCATCACGATGCCGGACAGGTCGGACCCGACGAAGCGGGCGCCACGGAGGTCCACGCCAACGAAGTGCGCTCCCTGCAGGTCATCGGCTCGGGTGAAGTTCGCCATGACGTCTCCTTTGTCGAGCGCGGCGGCCGGCGCACGCTAGCCACTGAAGCGGGCACGAGTTGGCATTGTCCTAAACGATGCGCACCGCTGTCGACCTCGGCGGTGCGTCATGTTCGGCGCGGTCCGGGCGGTGACCTGGCGAAGATCACGTGGGCGGACCGTCATTGATCACGAGCCTGCCGCCACGGCACCGTTGTGACGGATGTGCCGGACGGGGGTCACGCTCACCGTTGTCAAATGTGGCCGGCTCAGCGCCGGAAGCCGCGGCGCGCGCACACGCGACAGGCACATTCAGCGTTCGACTGAGGTGGCTGGCTACGCCGTCTAGCGTTGATCGAATTGAACGAACTTCCGACACGGAGCCGTGAGGCGGGGTGGAGCATGGCCAGATCGACGATCGGACAGCTGCAGGAACGAGTCGCCGGCCACGTAATCGCTGCGGGGGACTCCGGATATGACGACGCACGCGTGGTCTACAACGGCATGATCGACCGTCATCCACGGGCGGTAGTGCGTTGCACGAACGTCGACGATGTCAGAGCGACCGTCATCTACGCGCGAGAGCACGGGCTCGAGGTCGCGATCCGCGGTGGCGGCCACAGCGTGCCAGGCTTTGGCACCGTCGACGACGGTGTGGTCGTTGACTTGTCGGGCATGCGCAACGTCACAGTGGACGCTCGGACCCAAACCGCTCGCGCCGAGGGCGGTGCCACGTGGGGCGATTTCAACGACGCGACGGGTGCACACGGCCTTGCCACCACCGGTGGAATCATCTCGACGACGGGCGTGGGCGGACTAACCCTGGGTGGCGGAATCGGCTATCTGGCCAGGGGTTTGGGACTGTCGTGCGACAACCTCATATCGGCGGAAGTCGTGACCGCGGACGGGCAGCGGGTGATCGCCAGCGACACCGAACACGAAGACCTGTTCTGGGCACTTCGCGGCGGCGGCGGTAACTTCGGCGTGGTCACCACGCTCGAGTTTCGGCTCAGTCCGATCGCCAACATCTACGGTGGTCCGATCTTCTTCGAGCTTGACCACATCCAGGATGTGTTGCGCTTCTACCGTGACTTCATCGCCGACGCACCCGAGCAATACGGCGGATTCCCGGCATTCCAGATCGCGCCGCCGCTGCCATTCATCCCGGCGAACCGCCACGGCGAACCGTTCATCGCGATGGTCAACTGCTGGTCGGGACCACCCGAGCAAGGCGAGCAATTGATCCAGCAAGTACGGTCAATCGCATCGCCGGTCGCGGAGATGATCGGTCTGATGCCATACCCGGAGCTCAACAGCGCATTCGACGCGCTAGTCCCGCCGGGGTTGCAGCACTACTGGAAGGCCAACTTCGTCACCGACCTCACCGACGCGATGATCGACGCGCACATGCAGCACGGGCCAAAAGTACCGGCGGTGAACTCGACCGTTCACATCTACCCGATCAATGGCGCGTGCCATCGAGTCCCGGCGGACGCGACCGCGTTCGCCTACCGCGATGCCAACTTCGCGACGGTGATCGCCGGCATGTGGCCAGAGCCCGCGGACAACGAGGCCAACATCGGATGGGTACGCGACTACTACGACGCCACGGCGCCGTTGTCCGAGGACGGTGGCTACGTGAACTTCATGGCCGGCGACGACCAGGGTCGCATCCGAGACAACTACCGCGGCAACTACGCGCGACTCGTGGACGTGAAGCGCACGTACGACCCGGACAACTTCTTCCACCTCAACCAGAACATTCAGCCGTAGCGCGACGCCGCGCGACAAAGGCGGCCGGCTGCCGATGCGGCGGCCGGCCGTCACCGTGCTCAGTCGCGCCGAGCCTCTCGGCGTTCCTTGCGGCGGCGATGCCTGCGCATCACGCCGAGCCCGAACCAGACGATCGCACCCAACACCGCGGAGATCAGCGTCAGCAGCCACAACGGCAAGCTGAACGCCCAGACCAGGAAGTGAAGACGCACGCGGGTCGAGTTCTGGATCATGAAAATGACCAGCAATGCCGCCCCGCTGAGCGAGGCGATCGCGCCACCGCTGAGCCGGCGTCGTTCGGCCGTGGCAACCGCACCATCGCTGGGGCGCTCCTGGCTCATCACCGCCCCCTCGGACGATCGGGACCACGCAGGCACGTGGACCTCATGTCGAGATCGTTTCACGTATTCACCGGCGGTGTGCCGAAAGCCACCTGCCGAAGACGGTTAACGCCGCAGACACGATGTAGCCCAGCGGTTCTCCGAGCTGTCTGGCCTGGCGTTACGCATTGCGATTGGACTTTCGACCGACCGAGACCTAGTCAACGTCGGTCGACGTTGACAAGGTTGTACTCATGTGCGGTGTCGACGGGCGCGCACGCGTGCAGCAGCGTCGGCAGCGAAATCGTCGGAGTGACGTGGTAGCAATCGGGGTCACTAGATCACGACTGGGAATTAGATCACGACTCGGGAAGAGGACTAACCATGAGCGGGGTACGGGTACTGGTTGGCACACGCAAGGGCGCGTTCACGTTGACCTCGGACGGCAGCCGCACGGACTGGACGGTCGACGGTCCGCACTTCGGGGGCTGGGAGATCTTCCACATGAACGGGTCGCCAGCCAACCCGGACCGGTTGTACGCGTCGGCGTCGGGTGGCTGGTTCGGGCAGGTGATCCACCGGTCCGACGACGGCGGCAAGAGCTGGACGACGGCCGGGAACGACTTCACCTACGACGGCGACGTCGGCCAGCATTTGTGGTATGACGGCACGCCCCGGCCGTGGGAGTTCAAGCGGATCTGGCACATTGAGCCGTCGCGCGACGATCCCGACACGGTCTACGCAGGCGCTGAAGATGCCGCGCTCTACATCTCGAAAGACGGCGGCAACAAGTGGACCGAACTCACCGGCCTGCGTCAGCACCCGACCGGGCCGCAATGGCAGCCGGGCGCGGGCGGCCTGTGCCTGCACACGATCATCCTCGATCCAGTGCACGCCGACCGCATTTACGTGGCCATCTCGGCGGCCGGTGCGTTCCGCAGTGACGACGCCGGCGCGACGTGGCTGCCGATCAACAAGGGCTTGCGTTCCGGAGAGATCCCCGATGTCGACTCCGAGGTCGGCCACTGCGTGCACCACGTGACGCAGCACCCGTCGCGGCCGGACACGCTGTTCATGCAGAAGCATTGGGACGTGCTGCGCAGCGACGACGCCGGTGCGAATTGGCACGAGGTCAGCGGTAACCTGCCATCGGACTTCGGGTTCCCGATCGCAGTACACGCGCATGAGCCAGAGACGATCTACGTCGTACCCATCAAGAGCGACTCGGAGCACTTCCCGCCGGAGGGCAAGTTGCGCGTCTACCGCAGTCGCGTCGGTGGCAACGAGTGGGAGCCGTTGACCAACGGCCTGCCGCAGTCTGACTGCTACGTCAACGTGTACCGCGACGCGATGGCGGTCGACGCTCTCGATCCGTGCGGGATCTACTTCGGCACCACCGGTGGACAGGTTTACCACTCGGCCGATAACGGCGATTCGTGGGCACCGATCGTGCGCGACCTGCCGGCGGTGCTGTCCGTCGAGGCTCAGGTGCTGCCGTGATCCGCGTGGTCCTACCGGCCCATCTCAAGACGCTGGCGAAGGTGACCGGCGAAGTTCGCCTCGAGATACCCGCGGGTTCGGTGGACGAGGCCACGCCGGTCACGCAACGCATCGTGCTCGATGCGCTCGAAGCGCAGTTCCCGATGCTGACCGGCACCATCCGTGACCGCGGCAGTGGCCAGCGCCGACCGTTCGTCCGCTTCTACGCCTGCGAAGAGGACCTGTCCAACGAGCCACCCGACACGGCGCTGCCGCGTCGGGTGCTCGCCGGGGAGGAGCCGTTCATCATCCTCGGCGCGATGGCCGGCGGGTAGGCGTCGGGACCCGGCGCTGCGAAGCAGCGGCGTCAGTCGCTCATCCGGACGATGTCCTTGACGCCGTGTGGTTCACGGAGTGTGCCGGGCGCGGCGTCGAGCGGCACTCGATTGGTGATGATCGCCCGGACGCTGTCCGGCACGAGGTACATCGCCTGCTCGAGCTTGCGAACCGCGAGTTCGAATCCTGACCGGCCGGCGTTGACGGTGCCGATGATGGCTTGGTTGTTGAGGACGATGTCCTTCATGATCCGGTCGAGCGGCAGCGCGGTCGGTGCCGTGGGTGCCGGGATTCCGGTCAGGATGAGCAGGCCGTTGGGGCTGAGCGCCTGGGCAGAGCCGAACGCGACACTGGCCACGCCCACGGCTTCGTAGATGACGTCGATGGGTCCGACCGTGCCGGAGATCTTGTCGAGAGGCGTGTCCTCCGCGGAGAGGTAGGTCGCGCCGAGCCGGCGAACGTTGTCCGCGCGAACGCTATCGGCGGGTTCGCGGGAGTAGACGATCGTCTCGAAGCCGGTGACCACCATGGCAATGGCGCCGAGCACGCCAACCGGTCCAGCGCCGAGCACGAGGACGCGGCCGCGCTCCGGTTGCCACGGCAGGCGCTGCTGCACGGCGTACGCCTGTTCGGCGGCCTTCGCGGCGATCGACAACGGTTCGATCAGAGCGGCGACGTCGGCTAGCTGTGCCGGGACCGGAATGATGTGCTGTTCGTCCTCGAGGACGACTTCGGTGAGGTAGCCGTGCGCATGTTTGATGCCGCGCTCGGTGAAGTCGCCGGTGGTACAGAAGTCTTGCCGACCCGTGGTGCACGCGCGGCAGCCGGGATCGGGACACGGTCGGCGTACGGTCAGCACCACAAGATCGCCGGCTTGTACGGTCGTCACCTGCGTACCGGTGTCGACGACGCGGCCGACCACTTCGTGTCCGAGAATCAGGTGGTCGGAACCGGGTGGCGGCTCGCCGTACTCGAAGGCGGCGATGTCCCGATCGGTGCCGCAGATGCCGACCTCGTGGACGGCGATGCGGACCTGATGGCCGGTCGGCTTCGCGGGCTCGGCGACGTCGATGATTCGAATTTCGGCGCGATCGCGGTAGGCGGCCAGTGCACGCATGAGGGCGGCCTTTCATGCCATGTGATTGTCGGGCTGCACTCGCACACGTCGGTTCGTGCGATTTGGCGCAGCCGTGCAAAACGTACCGCCTCGGCACACCGTACAAGCCTTGTTCTCGCAGGTCCGGTGGCTGCGGGACGTCGATCCGGCGTACCAATCAAAATCCGGACGTTGTCGGCGGCGCGCTGGATCGGCGCGCCCGCGGGATTCGCTGATGGCCCGCGACTACAAGGCGTCGCGCCGTAGCCTGAGCTGGGGAAACGTGCCCGTGTCGTCGGGAGGACGGTGTCTCATGTCTGGAACTGCGATCGCGCCCAACGAATCTGACGCGACGACGACCGCGGCCTACCGTGCCGCGGTGGTGCACGACTTCGGTGCGCCGCTTCGGCTCGAACGGCTGCCGATGCGACCGCTCGAACCCGGACAGGTTCGGGTCAAAGTCGAGGCATCCGGGCTGTGTCACACGGATATCCACGCGGCACACGGCGACTGGCCGGTGAAGCCGGCGCCGCCGTTCGTCCCCGGTCACGAGAGCGTCGGGATCGTCACCGAGCTGGGTCCGGGAGTCAGTGAGATCTCGGTCGGTGAACGGGTTGCCCTACCCTGGCTCGGTTACGCCTGTGGCACGTGTGATTACTGCGGTTCCGGTTGGGAGACGCTGTGCCTGAACCAGAAGAACACCGGCTATAGCGTCGATGGCGGGTTCGGCGAATACGTCACGGGATATGCGAAATACGTGGTCAGGGTGCCGGACGGGATCGACCCGCTCGACGCGGCGCCGTTGACGTGTGCGGGAGTCACAACGTACAAGGCAGTCAAGCTCGGTGGTACGCACGCCGGTGATCTCGTCGCGGTGTTCGGTGTCGGTGGCCTCGGACATCTCGCCATCCAGTACGCGAACATCGAGGGCGGACGCGTCATCGCAGTCGACATTACCGACGAGAAACTGCAACTGGCTCGGGATCTTGGAGCGGAGTTCGCGGTCAACGCCGCCCGTGACGATCCGGTCAAGGCGATCCAGCAACTCGGTGGCGCACACCAGGCGATCGCGACCGCGGTGTCACCGCGGGGATTCGAGCAGGCCTACCAGTCGCTGCGTCGCGGCGGCACGCTCGTCCTTGTCGGCCTCCCGGCCGAAAACGAGATCGACCTGCCGATCTTCGAAACGGTCATCAACGGCACGAACATCGTTGGCTCGATCGTCGGCACCCGTGCCGACCTGCGTCGGGTATTCGACCTGCACGCGGCGGGCCGGACGCGCGTCATCCGCGAGACGCGGCCGCTCGATGAAGTCAACACTGCCATCGCGGACATCGAGGCCGGCAGGGTCGCCGCACGAATCGTGTTCGAGCTCTAACGCGATGTTCGACCCAGACCCGCCCTTCCGACCGATCCGAACCCGAGACGGATATCTGCCGCTGGAAGATCTCGGCCTGATCGGGGACGGCGAGACCGCTGCGCTGGTCGGCTTGGACGGCAGCATCCCATGGATGTGCCTGCCGCGGTTCGACTCTGAGCCGGTGTTCTGCGGCTTGCTCGACCACGCCATCGGCGGGCACTTCACGATCGCCCCGACCGATCCGGTGACAGCGCGACAGCGGTACGAGCCCGACACCGCGGTGCTGATAACCGAAATACAGAGCGCAACCGGACTCGTACGACTGACGGACGCGTTCGCCCTGTGCCCCGGGGCGGATCTCACCGATGACTCGTCGGCCGACCGTGCCGAACTCATCCGGTCGGCGACCGTCCTCGATGGACACGTCGAGCTCGTCGTCGATGTGCAACCGCGCGGTGGCGGGTCCACTCGCGCCGCTGCCGGGGGAATGCAGATTCTCGTGTCGCGGCGCCCTGAGCTCACCGTCCACCTGCGGTCGAGCCGACCGCTCGACGGTCTGCGCACTGTGCACACGCTCGGCGCCGGGGACCGGCTTGACGTCGTCCTGTCATGGTCGAGCCCACACCGCCATCACCGGTTCAACACCGACGAGATGCTGGGCGCTACGGCAGACGCATGGCGGCGATGGATGACGGGATTCGAGTACGACGGCTTCGAGCAGCCGCTCGTACGCCGTGCCGCCATCACGCTCAAGCTCTGTGACCACTGGCAGCACGGTTCGCTCGTCGCCGCACCGTCCTCGTCCCTGCCGGCACCCATCGGCGGCGTACGCAACTGGGACTACCGCTACAGCTGGGTACGTGACGCCGCCTACTCCGTCTATGCGCTGCGACGCATCGGGTTCCGCGGTGAGGCCAACGCATATCTCGGTTGGGTTCTCGACGCCTTCGAGCATGGGCCGCCGCCACGCATCATGTACGCCGTCGATGGCGCGCAGGTCCCCGACGAATGGCAGGACACCGAACTCGAGGGGTACCGGCGGTCGGCGCCGGCTCGGTGGGGCAACGGTGCGGCCGACCAGCGCCAGCATGACCTATACGGCGAGGTCATCGACTGCGCGTACCAGTGGGTTGGCGGCGGCGGAACCATCGAAGGGCACCTCTGGCGGGGACTTGCCGCGCTGGCCGACAGCGCCGCGCATGCTTGGCACGATCCGGACCAGGGCATCTGGGAAGTACGCAGCGAGGGTCGCGCGTTCACGTATTCGGCTGGCATGTGCCACGTGGCGCTCGACCGCGCGGTCCGCATCGCCGAGCGCCTCGCCCTGCCTGGCGATACGGCTGCGTGGCGCGCCGCGGCCGAACGCATTCGTCACGCGGTGGTCGAGGAGGCATGGAACGAGGACGCCCACACCATCAGCGAACACCTCGACGGTGACGGCCTCCTCGACGCGAGCCTGCTCGCCCTGCCGCTGCGGCGCGTCATCCCGGCCGACCATCCGCGGATGGTGGCCACCGCAAACGCGGTGGCCGACCGGCTGTCCGCCGGCGGCGGGCTGCTATATCGGTACCACCACAAGGAGTCGCCGGACGGCATCGTCGGCGACGAGGGCGCGTTCTTGCTCTGCAGCTTCTGGCTCGTCGAAAATCTGGCCCGGCAACAGCGCCTCGATGCGGCGGCCGAACTTTACGAGTCACTGTGTGCTCGCGCGAGCTCTCTCGGCCTCTTCCCGGAGCAGATCGATCCGGCGACCGGCGAGTTCATCGGCAACTTTCCGCAAGCGTTCAGCCACATCGGTGTGATCTCCAGCGGAGTGAACCTGACGTCGCTGACGCGCTAGCGAACCTTGTTGGCCCGGGCAGAAATCGGTGGTCGCGATCCCGGTTGGCGCGCGAACATGGTCGCCATGGCCGGGAACCGGGAATGAGGTTGCCGCTGCAGGGCGGCTTGCCACCGGCGGCCGCCATGGCCGGCGCGGTGGTGGAGATCGCGTGCGACGAGTCCGGGTTCTCCGGCAGCAACCTGCTCGATCCGGCGACGCCCGTCATAACGCACGGGAGCGTCGACCTGTCCGTCGACGAGGCGTACGCGTTGATTGCGACACTGCGGTCCGGGTTCCGCTGCTCACCGAACGAGTTCAAGTCCGGGCAGTTCCTTCGCAGCGCAACGGCAGCCGAAGCATTGGAGTGGTTCCTTGCTGCGCTCGGCGGCCGGGCGCACGTGCACCTCGTCGACAAGGAGTATTTCCTGGTTACCAGGATTGTCGACCTGTTGCTGGCCGAGCCCACGTACGCAGCAGGCACGCGGCTGACCCTCGATCATCGACCGGCCGCTCTCGCGCTCTACCGGGCCGGGCGATCGGCCGGGTGCGACTGGGCCGTGTTCCTCGCGACCTTCGTCAAGATGGTGCGGCTCAAACGTCGGCATCGACCTGATCAGCAGGTCTTCGAGCGGTTCTTCGAGGCGCGGGAAGCACTGGTACGAGACGGGCTCGGCACGCCGGCCGAGGAAGTCCTTGGTGCGCTTAGCCGCGCCCGGGTGTGGGCCGTCCTGACCCGGCTGAGTGACAACGACCGGTCGATCCCGCCACCGCTGGAGCCGATGCTGCCGGCGCTGGCCGAGACCGTCCTCTTTTGGAGCGGGGGACATCGGCAGGTGCTGGTGATCCACGACGAGCAGAGCGCCCTGACGGCCGGCCGGCTGCGCCGACTCCAGCAGACACTGGCCGACGGACCCGGGTCGTTGCGGGCGGTCCCGGACGCGTCGCCTGCGGGTGCCGATGAGGATGCGGTGTCGCCGACCGGTGCCGATCTGGCCGGGGTGTCGACGGCGGGTGCCAACCAGGCTGCGGCGTTGGCCGCGAGGTTCTCGCCCCTTGCAGGGCTGGTAACCGTCGACTCCCGGGACGATCCGCGGGTCCAGGTCGCCGACCTCCTCGCCGGGATGGCGCGGCGGTTGCCGGGAACGGTCGACGACGGTCCACTCCAGCCGTTCGTGTCCCCGACCTCGCTGCGCGACCGCCAGGGATGAAGTCGCCGCGGCGCCGCGGAACCGCCGCGCCGTCGCGCAAGCTGCAAGCCGCAGACCGCACGCCGCAGCATCGCGGCCGTTCGGCGCAGCGTCGCGGGCCGTTGTGCGCAGCGTCGCGAGCCGTAGGGCGCAGGTTGCCGTTGCCGACCGCGCGCCTAACCGCCACATGAGCCAGCGCCGCCGCGCAGCGCGCGCCGGGCACGCTGGCGGTCGAGGTTCCAGGATCGCCAATCTTCCGGCCTGGACAGTTCGTCGGTGATCGAGCTCAGGACGCAGCCGCGCAAACTCGGTGGTAATCGTTGCAGCGCGGGTACGGCGTCGGCCGAAAGCCCGGACAAGTAGCTCACATCGATCCGGCCGGTGCGCTGATATCGATCGACATCCCGGCTCGCGATGAATCCGTCCGGGTTCGCCAGCGCCGTGGTCAGCAGCGCAATCACGGCCATGGCGGCAGCGGTGCGTGGCACCCATCGTCCTCGCAACGCCACACCCGCGCAGATGATCAGTACGAACACGATGCCGAGCCACGCCTCGATGACCCCGACCGCCAGCCGTTCGCGAGTGAACCCGTACGCGTCGTCGTAGACGCGCAATCGGTTCAGCGCGGACGCCACGATCACGAGTGTGAGCAGGCACAGCCCGCCGAGGAGCACGCGGCACAACACCCGATCCGCCCGGTGGGTACGTGGTGCCACCCGCACCGCCACGCCGATCACGATGACGGTCAGCGCGACCACAATCAGGAGCTGCCAGAAGCCGGATCGAGCGTACTGGGCGTAGGTCAGTCCGCTGGTACGCAGCACGCGCTCCCGCCCACCGAACAGGAAGTCGAGTTGTACCGCGACGAAGATGGCGAACAGCACGTCGAGGATGGCCAGCGGACTCGCCCATTCGATTCGGCGTACCGTCTTGGATCTGCCCTCCGGCAGTGCGTCGAAGGCCGGCTCGCCACCGGCGAGGTACCCGAATCCGAGCGCGACCGGCATGACGATGATCAGCGCCAGGATGACCCGGCCGACCGACGCCCCCGAGAACGACGGGATGGCATATCCGACGACGTGCGCGAACGTACGGTCTGCGGAGGCGAACAACAGCCCGAATACGAGTACGAGCAACACCGAGACCGCCACCGTACGGCCGATCCGGACGCGATTGGATCCGGATCGGCGAACCTGGCGGGCACCGCGCCGCCACCACGCGATACCCCGTCCGCTGGCAACCACGAACGCGATGGCTCCCATGCCGATCCCGGCCACCGACCGTCCACCGGCGAGCGCTACCGATCCGCACGCCAGCGCGGCGAAAACACACCACGTCAACAGTCCGCTGTCGGCCCTGATCGTCCCGATCGCGACCAACGCGAGCGCGCCAGCGGCCCAGCCGATGCGTTCGAGACGCTCGAGTCGTCCCACCGTGTCGCGGTCCGAGCGGTTGGCGCGTCGAGTGATTACCGCCAGCGCGGCGACGCAGAGCGCCACGATGAGCCAGCAGACGCCGGGTTCGGACCAGACCAGCACCGCCGCACCGGCGAGCGTCACGCCGGCAACACCGATCACCGCCGAGCGGGGTGCTGCCGCGTCTTGCCGGGGCCAGACCCGCGCAATCCATCGGGGACGGGCGGGCGTGTCAGGACGCTTTGGCTCGGCGGCGGCTTTGTCGGCCGGGGACGACGACTCTCTCGCCGGTCGTCCACCGGGTTTAGCTATTGGAGACTCGTCGCTGGTGTCCGGTAATGCCATGGCACGGCGCTCCTTCGCAAGCGTTGATGGGCATGAGGCATCGCCGCGCTGCACAGGTTGTGTGCGCGGTGTTTCGCCGGCTTGGCTAAGTTGGGTTGGGCAGGCTGAGGCGGATGCGGCAGCCGGTGGCGGCGTCGACCACGCTGATCGAGCCGCCGTGCAGGTTCACCGCCCACTGCGCGATCGCGAGGCCTAGGCCGGTGCCACCATCGCGTGCGCCCGCCGGTCGATCGGCAGCGCCTCGGGTGAACCGTTCGAAGACGGCTTCCCGTTCGCCGGGCGGAATGCCCGAACCCTCATCGGCGATCTCGACCACAAGCTGTCCGGCTTCGCGAGTCGCCTGCACCGTGATCGTGCCTCCGGACGGGCTGTGTCGCGCCGCGTTGTCCAGCAAGTTGGCGATGACCTGGTGCAGCCGCGCTTCGTCCGCGAGAGCGACGCCCACCCGAGACTCGGCGACGAACGAGACGTCGCGCTCGGCAGCGGTCGCGATCACGTCGGCTTCGCGTACGGCCTTGGCGACGAGCGCGTCGACATCACACTCGGTTCGGTGCAGTGGTGCCACGCCGGCATCTAGTCGAGACAGGTCGAGCAGTTCGGTCACGAGCCGACCAAGCCGTTCGGTCTGCGCCAGCGCGGTCTCCAAGGTCGCTCGGTCGGGCACCTCGACGCCATCGACGACGTTCTCCAGCACCGCCTGTAGCGCGAAGATCGGGGTACGCAGCTCATGCGACACGTTGGCAATCAGCTCACGTCGTTGCCGGTCCGCCGTCGCCAGGTCGGCCGCCATCTGGTTGAACGCGTGTGCCAGCTGGCCCACTTCGTCGCGGGAGGTCGCCCGTACCCTCCGGCTGTAGTCACCGCGCGCCATCGCTCCGGCGGCTGCCGTCATCTCCCGCAGCGGGCGTGTCATGCCGTGCGCGAGCACCTGTGACGTCAGCAGCGCGGTGCCGATCGCGGTCAGTGATGTCGCGGGCGGTACCCAGCCGATGCCGTGCCAGAACACCACCAGGCTGGCCAGGCCGCTGGCAACCAGGACCAGGCCGAGCTTGAGTTTGATCCACCGGACGAAGTCGAGCGGCCGCGGCAGCGCGTCGCTGATCCGGGCCACGACACTCGGTCCGAATCCGGTGGTCATGCCTGCGCTCCGATCTCGAGCGCGTAACCGACGCCGTGCACGGTCCGGATCACATCGGCGCCCAGCTTGCGGCGCAGGCTCTTGATGTGACTGTCGACAGTGCGCGTCCCCGATGCGTCGGACCAGCGCCACACGTGGTCCAGTAGGTGTTCCCGGGGGAGCACGGCGCGCGGCCGCCCGGCGAGATGGTGGAGGAGGTCGAACTCGGTCGGTGTCAGGTGGATCTCCTCGCCGGCGCGGCGCACCCGTCGTTCGACCGGATCGATCTCCAGATCACCAACGACGACCCGATCCTGCTCGCCCGCCGTACGTTGGCGGTCCGAACGCCGGAGCACCACATGGACGCGTGCGGCGAGTTCGCGGAGTGAAAACGGCTTTGTCAGGTAGTCGTCGGCACCCACGCCGAGCCCGACGAGCAGATCTGTCTCGTCGTCCCTCGCGGTGAGCATGATCACCGGGATATGCCGGGTGGCGTGGATGCGTCGGCACACTTCGAGGCCGTCGAAGCCGGGCAGCATGATGTCGAGTACCACCAGGTCGGGTCGCCACTGCTCGGCGGTCCGGACGGCGGCCGGACCGTCACCGGCCGTCGTCACCTCGAAGCCGTCCGCGCGCAGTCGCGCAGCGACCGCTTCCGCGATGGCCCTTTCGTCCTCGACCACCAGTACGCGCCTGTGGGTCATGTCTGAGGAGCGTAACCGGCGCTCATGAAGATCCGGTGTGGCAGATGTGATGAAACTGTGGAGATCTCAAACCGCACCGTCCAATGGCGACGGCCAGCTGTGCGGTGGCAGGCGTCGCGGTGGCGGGCCGCGGTGGTGGACCGCGGTGGCGAGTCGCGGTGCAATACGGTGCATGGGATGCGCAACGCGGAGGAGGACACATGGTCGCCGTAGGTCATCCGACGGTTGCTCTCGTGGCCAAGCACCAAGACATAGTGCTCGACCGGCTGTTGGATTACCTCCGACAGCCGAGTGAGAGCGCGACCGGGCACGGGTTTCCGGAGGCAACCGATCGGGCGGTGGCCGAGATGCGTCTCGCAGGTCTTGCGCCAGAGGTGTTGCCCACCGAGGGCCGACCGGCTGTCGTCGGACGGCGGCAGGGTCCGCCGGGCACGCCAACGGTGCTGATCTACGGCCACTACGACGTGCAGCCACCGGGGCCACGCGAGTTTTGGCGCACCGACCCGTATGCGCCGACCATCGACGGCCGCCGGATCTGGTGCCGCGGCGCCGCTGACAACAAGGGCCAGCATTTCGCGCACCTGCAGGCGCTTCGTCTGTTGCTCGAGCACGACGCCGCGTACCCATGCTCGGTCATCATGTTGCTCGACGGCGAGGAGGAGGTCGGCAGCCCCCATCTGGCCGACCTGGTGCGAGAGCATCGCGACCGCCTCGCGTGCGATGTGGTGATCTGGAGCGACGGACCGGTCCACGACTCCGGCCAGTGGTGCATCCTGCACGGCGTACGCGGCATTCTCGGGGTACGCCTCGACGCCCACGGCGCGAATCGTGCGCTGCACTCGGGTCACTTCGGCAATGTCGCACCGAATCCCGCGGTCACCCTCGTCAACGCATTGGCATCGCTTCGAAGCGACGACGGATCAGTGTCGATCGACGGGTTCTACGACGGTGTCGAGCCGATGCCCGACGAGGCGACTGCGGCGTTCGAGCGGCTCCCCACTGACCTTGATGCGGTGCTGGCCGACATCGGGTTGGAGGCGATGGATCCCAGCTACCGCAACCTCAGCTACTTCGAGCGCGTGGCGAGCATCCCGACGCTGACCATCAACGGAATCATTACCGGCGATCTGAACCGCACGATCATTCCGCACACGGCCAGCGCACGGCTGGACGTACGCCTCGTGGCCGGTCAAAGCCCCGAGCGCGTATTCGCAACGATCGAGTCGCATCTCGCCCTCCACGCTCCGTCGGTGACGGTGACACGTGAGATGGCCGTGCCGCCGTCGCGTACGCCGCTGACCAACCCGTACACACCCGTCATCTCCGCGGCGATCCAGGACGTCACTGGCGAGGTGCCGCTGCTGGTCCCCAGCTACG
>DASTMZ010000141.1:0-30008 GCA_035713725.1 Micromonosporaceae bacterium | reverse complement strand
TAACTACGGTGTCGCGGAACCGGAGTGGGCCGGCGCGTCCGGAGTCGCCATGCTGAGCGAGACTGCCCGTCGGGTGCGCGCCGCCGGGTACGAGATCGGCAACGTCTCGATCCAGGTGATCGGCAACGAGCCGAAGATCGGCCCGCGCCGTGCCGAGGCGCAGGCCGCTCTGTCCAACGCGATCGGTGCACCCGTGACAATCTCCGGCACGACGACAGATGGCCTCGGGCTGACCGGACGCGGTGAAGGCGTTGCCGCCATCGCGGTCGCGCTGGTGATCCCGCCTGCCGATGCGCCGATCTAGGAACGGATGCCCTGCCCCAGCAAGGTGAGGATTCCTAGATCGCGGAATCGTCGGCGCGATGCGACCCGCTAGGACTCGTCGAGCGGAAGAAACACCAGCACGTCCTTGAGAGCGTCAACGACCTCGGTCGGTACGTCCGCCTCCACCACGAGATCGGCCGGCGAGCGAAGTCCGTCGAGCCGGTTGCGCGCGCTGACGATGCGCTCGGCCATGTCCACGTCGACGCCGGGCAGTGACGCGAACACCCACGTCGGGCAGTTGTTGACGTCGATGAGCCCACCGTCGGCGAAGTCGCGATCCAGATCCGGCCGTCCGATGTGGAGCGTGGCGGCCAGCGCACGATCGTCGCGGAGAATCTCGCGAGCGAGGCTACGACGCTCACGTTGCCGGATCGCGAGGCGTACGGCCGGATCGTGCGCGAGATCCGCGCGCTCGTCCTCGAGCATGTCGCGATATCCGCCCTTCGGTCCACGAATCGCGCTGGCAATCAACGGACTGCAGATGATCGCCTCGATGCCGGCGACGACGACCATGACGACGAGTGAAATCGCGGCCGCCGTGGACAGCGAGTCATCCGGTCCCTCGTCGACGGTCACAAAGAACACGGCGAGTGCGGCCGCGTAAACGGCAGCCGACCCGGACAGCAGGACGGTGGCGCGTCGACCGATGTCGCGAAGGAACGCCGCTGCCAACGCGAATGCGAGCGCGGAACCGAAGCCGAGCGTCACCCACGGTACGAGAGCGAAAACGATAGCTGCGACCACGGAGCGGCGGGCGAGCGATGACCGTGGCACGCGCTTCACCTTAGTGCGCCGTGGCATGATCGGGCACATGTCGGTTCCGTTGCCGTACCTTGCCCGTCTGTTGTGCGACGCCAACACGTTCGCCATCTTGTGCACGATCAATCCGGACGGCGCACCGCAGTCCAGCGTCATCTGGATCAAGCGCGACGGCGACGACGTGTTGTTCTCCACGATCCGTGGGCGGCGCAAGACGAAGAACATGGAACGCGACCCGCGGGTGAGCATCTGCATGTACGACCCGGCGGACCCGTACGGCTATGTGGAAATCCGTGGCGCCGTGACGATCACGGAGGCGGGCGGCCGCGAGCTCATCCAGGAACTCTCACAGCGCTACGACGGCGTCGACTTCCGGGTCGAACCACCGGAAGTCGTACGCGTCGTCTGCCGCGTCGCACCGGACCGCGTGCTGGTGCACAGCGACTGAACGCCAGACCCGCGTAGCGAGCCTCAGCAGGTCGACGGATCAGCCGGTCGAGGGATCCGCGCCGGCCGATGGCGCCGATGGCGCCGATGGCGTTGGTCCGGCGGAACGGCGCGCCCACGTCCACGCATATCCGGCGTCCTCCACGGCGAGCGCCGGCTCGCACAGGTCGAGCGGCCGGAACGTGTCCACCATGACGGCGAGCTCGTCGAAGAAGTCGACGCCGATCGCGCGTTCCACCGCACCTGGCTGCGGGCCATGCGTGAATCCGCTGGGGTGCAAGGAGATCGAGCCCTGCTCGATGCCCGAGCCGCGGCGCGCCTCGTAGTTGCCGCCGGTGTAGAACAGCATCTCGTCGGAGTCGACGTTGTGGTGGTTGTACGGGATCGGAATCGACAGCGGGTGGTAGTCCACCTTGCGTGGCACGAACGAGCAGATCACGAAGTTCGGACCCTCGAACGTCTGATGCACCGGCGGCGGTTGGTGAACCCGTCCGGTGATCGGCTCGAAGTCGTGAATCGAGAACGACCACGGATAAAGACAGCCGTCCCAGCCCACCACGTCGAACGGGTGGTGGGCGTACGTGAACTTTGTCCAGCCGGTGCCCGTCGGTCCGGTGCCGCGCGATCGGTGCTGCACGTAGACGTCGACGTCCGCGCCGTCGACGGTCAGCGGCTCGCCCGGTCCACGAATGTCGCGCTCGCAGTAGGGCGAGTGCTCGAGGAACTGGCCGCGCACCGACAGGTAACGCTTCGGCGGTCCGATGTGACCGGTCGCCTCGACGACCAGTGTGCGCAGTGGGGGAGCGCCGGTTGGCACGATGCGGTAGATCACCGACGTCGGGATGATGACGTAGTCGCCCTCGCCGACGTCGAGCATGCCGAACGTCGACTCGATGCGCGCGGTGCCTGCCTCGACGTACACGCACTCGTCGCCGATCGCGTTGCGGTAGAGCGGCGAGGGCTGGTCGGCGACGACGTACGAGATCCGGCAGTCGTCATTGGCCATCAGATGTTGGCGTCCGAGGATCGGGTCGGCGCCAGTGGTGTCGAGCTTGTGCGTCTGGAAGTGCCGTGGCTTGAGCGGCCGGTTCGGCGTGCGGCTCCAGGCGGACGGTTCATACTCCTCAGCCGCCACGATCGCGGTCGGCAAGAAGCGGTGGTAGAGCAACGACGAGTCGGACGAGAAGCCTTCCTGGCCCATCAGTTCCTCGGCGTAGAGCGAGCCATCGGGCTGCCGGAACTGGGTATGACGCTTGGGTGGCAGCTCGCCGACCCGGCGGTAGTAGGGCATCTCGTCTCCGTTCGCGCGCCGCGGCTGAGTGCTGTCCGGCTTCCACGGTAATGGCCCGCTTCGTCGCCGTTGCGTCGATCCTGCGGACGGGTCTGTCCGATAATCGGGCGTTATTGTCCGTCATCTGTAGCGTCCGCTAGGTTCAGTAGCCGTGTCAACACGCGTGCCCCCGTTGCTGCGCGGGCTCATCGACGACGCGGCGGTGTTCCCGCCGGGCAACGCGCCGCTGCCGCACGCCGTCGCCGCGCACCGGTCACACCGCAACGCGTGGTACGCCGACATGATCGGCCCATTGCTCGTACCGGCATCGTCGCTGCGCGAGTTGCCCGCGCTGCTCGACACGGACGAGCACGTCGTGGTCGGCGTCATCGGCGACACTGGACTGGCCGCGCTGCCCGACGCGCTCGCCGCGGTTGACCCGCGCATCGAGGTCCGCCAGGTCGAGGTCGCCGTCGCGAAGCGCCGCGAAGATCCGGCGCCCGGCCTCGAATATCTGCTCGGCCTGCTCGCCGGCTGGCCTGGTGTGACGGGGTACGCCGAAGTGCCGCTCTCGATCGGCCTGCACGAGGCATTGGCCACCATCGCATCGGCACGCGAGGGCGGTGCGTCCATCGCCGCGAAGTTCCGCACCGGCGGGCTCGCCGCCGAGTTGTTCCCGACGCCGATCGAGTTGGCCGCCGTGATGTGCGCCTGCCGCGACCTCGGCGTGCCGTTCAAGCTCACCGCGGGACTGCACAATGCGATGCGCCGGGCCGATCCGGAGACCGGCTTTGTCCACCATGGCTTTCTCGGCATTCTCGCGGGCGTCCTGGCCGCGGCGAACGACGGCGACGTCTCCGAGGTCGCGAGCCTGCTCGCCGCGACCGATCCGGCGCCGGTGGTGGCAGCGACGCGCCGCGCGCTCGACCGCGACCGACCGCTCTGGGTCGGATATGGCAGTTGCAGCATCGAGGAGCCGCTCGCCGACCTCGCGCACCTCCGCTTGCTGCACGGTGCCGCGGCGTGACCGCCTCGAGCTGGGTACCCGGTGCCGACGGCTCCCCGTACGGCGTGCAGACCCTGCCGTACGGCGTATTCGTCCGGGGTGGCGGCGCGCCGACGATCGGCGTACGCGTCGGTGATTTCGTCCTTGACCTTGCCGCCGCCGAGCGGGCCGGTCTGATCGACGCCGGCGGCGCGTTCGCGACCCCGACGCTCAACGCGTTCCTGGCGACCGGCCGACCGACGTGGCAACGCGTGCGTGCCGCGATCGTCTCGGCGGTGAGCTCGGCGGCCGCCCAGCCGGCGGTCGAACCGTTGCTGGTGCCGCTAGCCGACGTCGAGATGCGGTTGCCGTTCGAGGTCGCGGACTATGTGGACTTCTACTCGTCGGAGCATCACGCCCGCAACGTCGGGCAGATCTTCCGGCCGGGACAGCCGCCGCTCACGCCGAACTGGAAGCATCTGCCGATCGGCTATCACGGCCGCGCTGGAACGGTCGTAGTCAGCGGTACGGACGTCGTGCGGCCGTGCGGGCTGCGGCGCGACGGCGACGACGTGACGTACGGACCGTCCGTTCGGCTCGACATCGAGGCCGAGGTCGGTTTCGTGGTCGGCGTCCCGTCCCGGCACGGTGACCGTGTCGACGTTGCTGCCTTCGCGGGCCACGTCTTCGGTGTCGTGCTGCTCAACGACTGGTCGGCACGCGACATTCAGGCCTTCGAGACCGTCCCGCTCGGACCGTTCCTTGGTAAGTCGTTCGCCACGTCGATCTCCGCCTGGGTGCTGCCGCTGGATGCGTTGGATGCCGCCCGGATCCCGGCGCCACCGCAGGATCCGCCGGTGGCGGCATATCTCGACGACCCGGGCCGGCACGGGTACGACCTTGCGATCAGCGTGTCGTGGAACGGCACGGTCGTGTCGCGGCCGCCCTTCGCGACGCTCTACTGGACGCCCGCGCAACAACTCGCGCACATGACCGTCAACGGCGCGTCGCTGCGCACCGGTGATCTCTACGCCTCGGGTACGGTGTCCGGACCGCGCCGCGACGAGACCGGGTCGTTCCTCGAACGTACGTGGAACGGCACCGAACCGGTGACGCTCGACGACGGAGCGACGCGTGGGTTCCTTCTGGACGGTGACACCGTCGTGCTGTCGGCCACCGCGCCCGGTCCGAACGGCACCGCCGTAGCGCTCGGTGACGTCGTCGGAACGATACGATCCGCGCGCTGGTAGCGGCGTTTTCATCGCAACAATGGCGCCCGCCCAACGGCGAATTCGCGACATCATGTCGACGCGAAATGTCGGGCTCCCGGTAAATGTCGGTTCGTGCGTGAACGATCGGCCGTCGTAATACGGACCAATTCGGCGGGTGAATGTGACGCACAGAATGCGTATCCTGTGCGGGCGTTCGCGCCGGGTTGGCGCGCGCTCCACTATGGATGGCGCCCTCGGCGGAGGTACGTATGGCCTGGGAGGTTCCCGGATACCGGCACCGCTTCGACCTCGACAGCGAGGGCGGTCGCGTGGTGCTGGCGCAACAGGAGTCCTCCGGTGGGCTGGTTGTCGTCAAAGAACTGGCGGTCGACGCGGAGTCGATTTCGGTGGCCCGCGACGCGGTCGGAGAATTGCGCGCGCTGTCCGCTGACTATTTCGTCCGAATTCGGGAATTCGCGGAAGACTCCGGGCATGCCGCAATTGTGATGGATGCCGTTAATGGACCATCGTTGCGTGCGCTGATTCGAGATCACGGCGCGCTCGGGCCCGAGCCCGCGCTGCTGCTTTATCGCGACGTACTGGCCGGCCTGGCGTACGCACACGAGCTGGAACTCGTACACGGCGAGGTCTGTCCGGAGAACGTGCTCGTCGACGCCGACGGTCACGCGCTGATGACGAACGCCGGTGCGGTGCGCTGGCGACCACGTGCCGCGACCGTCGCGACCGGTGTCTACCTGGCACCCGAGGCGTGGCGCGAACCGCCGAGCGCGCACGCCGATGTCTACGCGGCCACCGTCACGCTGGTCGAGACGCTGGCCGGCGAGCCGCCTTACTGGGAAGAGACCGACGTGGCGGCGCTGCGTCGTCGGCACGAGGACGAGGACATTCCGCTCGACGGCGTGCCAGCGCCGCTGCATGACGTCGTACGAGTCGGCATGGCGAAGAACGCCGAGTCGCGTTTGGACGCCGCGCCGCTGCTGGAACTTGTGGAGACCGTGGCGATCGCCGAGTACGGCCGGGATTGGAAGGATCGCGGCCGAGCTCTGATCGCACAGCGTGTCGAGTTGCTGGCGCTGCCCTTCGGCGCCGCTGGCGTGGCCGAGTCGCTCGGTGGACGCGATGTGGAGGACGTGTCGAACGACGACTTCTACGCCGCGGCCGAGCCGTCGCCAGCGCGACACGACTCGAACGGCGACGCCGCGGCCGTGGTCGTCGAGGCGACCGAGATCGTCGAGTTGGCAAGCATGCGCGACGCCGCCGAGTCGGCCGCGATGGCCGCTGCCGCCGTCGACGAGGAGCTGACCGAGGAAGAAGAGGCCGCGGTTGCGGAGATCGAGCGCCTGGTGGCGATCGGCGAAGCGGCCACCGCGGCTGGTGTCACCGAAAGCGAAACAGTAACGAGCGCATCCAGCGCCGACACCGCGGAGATCGTCGCGGCCGGCAGCATCGTCGAAGGAGCCGTGGTGGAAGAGGACAAGCGCGAAGAGTCGGCCGACGAGACGTCGACCGCCGAGGTGGCTGCGGCCGGAGATGCCGCTGACAGTGCCGCCGAGGCCGGCGGTGCAGTCGAAGGTGTGGACGCGGCGGACGCGGTCGTGGCGGAGGCATCAACCGAGGGGGTCGCCACCGAGACGGTCGTGGCCGAGACGACGACCGTCTCGGTCGACGAGGAGGTAGTCGCGGCCGCGGCCGTGCAGGAGGCCGACGCGTCGACCGAGGAAGTCGTGGCCGCGGGCGCCGCTGGCGCGGTAGCCGGTGCGGTCGTCGCGGGCGCGGTAGCCGAGGAGGCTGTCGCAGAAGAGGCCGTGATCCGCCAAACGGTCACCACAACCACCACCACGGTGGTCGAGGAGGATCTCGTCGAGGCGGCGGGGGTCGACGAGGCCGCCGTCGCCGAAACCTCGACCGGCGACGTCGTCGCCGCGGGTGCCGTGGGCGCGGTTGCCGGTGCGGTCGTCGCGGGCGCGGTGGCGGAGGAGGCCGTCGCGGAAGAGGCTGTGGTCCGCGAAACGGTCACCACCACGACGACAACGGTGGTCGCGGAGGACGTCATCGAGGAGGCCGCGGTCGCCGGTGCGGCCGAGGAGGATTTCGTCGAGGCGGGCGCCGCCGCGGGCGGTGTGCTCGTCGGCGCGGCTGCCGCTGGAGCTGTCGTCGAGGACGCCGAGGTCAAGGAGTCGATCGCGATCCTCGAGGAGACCACCGAGACCGAGGAGACCGACATCGGCGTGGTGGCCGCGGTGGCTGCCGGCGCGCTTGTCGGTGCCGGCATCGCGGCCGTCGGAGCTGGCGGTCCCGAGGCGGCCGCGGTGGGTGTCGGCGCGGGCGCACTCGGCGCCGCCGTTGCGACTCACAAGCCGGCCGGTCCCGTCTACCGCCGCCATCCATGGTGGTTCGGCATCGGCACGCTGATCCTCATCATCGCGATCATTGGCATCATCCTGTGGGTGTTGGGCGGACCGTCTAAGGGGCCAACACCGGTGGCGCAGGAATCGACGCCGTCCTCGCAGCAGTCCACGGCGTCGGCAGGATTCCCGAGCGCGAGCGCCGGGCCGAGCGCGGGCGGGGGGCCGGTGGCGAGTGGTGGCCCGAGCGCCTCAGCGGGTGCTGGCCAGCCGTCGGCAAGCGGATCCGAAGGCGGCGGTCAGCCGTCGGGCGGATCGTCGTCGAGCCAGGCCGGACCGCCGCCGTCGTTGCCGCAGACCGGGCCGTCGCACCCCATCCGGCTGATGGGCGCGGTCGCGTTCGGGTTGGTGCTGGTCGGCAGCGTGCTGGTCTACGTCGGCCGGCGCAGGGAGGACGACGCCGTCAGCGACTGAGTGCCTTCTGGGCGGCGGCGAGGAACGCGTCGTTCTCCTCGGGCGTACCGATCGTCACGCGTACGCCGTCGCCCGGAAACGCTCGTACGATCACGCCTTCCGCCTCACAGGAGGCGCCGAACGCAGCGGAACCGTCGCCGAGCGGCAGCCAGACGAAGTTCGCCTGGCTGCCGGGGACGTCCGGGACGAGCTGACGCACGGCGTCCAGCACGCGAGCACGTTCGGAGATCACGAGCGCGGCGCGACGCTGCATCTCGTCGACCTGGTCGAGCGCTGTCATGGCGGCGGCCTGTGCGACGCTCGAGGTGGAGAACGGCGTGATGACCTTCCGCACCGTGGCGACGACCTCGGGGGAGCCGACGATCACACCGACGCGCAGGCCCGCCATTCCCCATGCCTTCGACAGGGTGCGCAGCACGACGACGTTGGGCCGGTCTTGGTAGCGCTCCATGGCGTCCGGTACGCCGGCATCGGTGACGAACTCGCGGTATGCCTCGTCGAAGACGACGAGCACGTTGCCGGGTAGCGCATCAAGGAACCGATCGATCTCGGCGCTGCGCAACGACGTACCCGTGGGGTTGTTGGGGTTGCAGACCAGGATGAGGCGGGTGCGGTCGGTGACCGCCGCGGCCATCGCGTCCAGGTCATGGCCGTGCGCCGCGGTGTTGGGCACCTGCAGGCTCGCGGCGCCGGTGGTCGCCGCGATGATCGGGTACGCCTCGAACGAGCGCCACGAATACAGAATCTGATCGCCGGTGCCGCACGTCGCACGCGCGAGATGCTCGGCCATCGCCACCGAGCCGCAGCCGGTGCCGACGCGCTCGGCCGGCACGCCGTAGTGCTCGGCGAGTTTGTCGCGGAGCGCGACAACGCCCATGTCGGGGTAGCGGTGGGTGTGGGCGGCAGCCTCCGCAATCGCTTCCACGACGCCGGGCAACGGCCCGTAGGGCACCTCGTTGCTTGCCAATTTGATCGCGCCCGGGATCGCGCGTCCGGGGATGTAGCTCGGCAACCGGTCGAGATCCGGGCGGGTGAGCCGAGTCATCTTGCGCCTCCAGCGGGGGTATCTCGGTTGCCGGGGCGACCGGACGTCGCGCCGGAGCTCGTCATGCCGTCCGCACCGGCGCCGTCGGCCGGGCCGGTGCCGACCCGTACGACGACCGTGAACGCGGTGCGATCGTGGCGGGCCAACTGCAGCGGCCGGTTGATGGTCGGTGAAACGCAGTCGTAGAACTGCAGCAGCGCGCCGACGATCACACCAAACGGGCCACATCCCCAGAACGCCAGCGGAAACCCGAGGGGCACCCAGCGTCGGATCGCGCGGCGGATGCCGATCGGCGTGGTCGCCTCGAGCCCGACCACCCTGATGCGCATCAGCCGCTTGCCCGGTGTCTGGCCACTGGATGCGATGTTCGGCACCTCGTACGCCAGCCAGATCGCCATGATGAGCAGCATGATGGCCAGCAGCAACCAGGTGCCGCGAACGGATATCGTCGCCGACACGGTCGGCACGTGACTGCCTTTCGACGCGGCCTGTGCGACCTGCCAGACCTGACGCCAGTAGTCGGCCGTCTCCAGCCACCACTGGTACGCGAGGTAGCTAGTCAGGACGGCGGAAAGCACACCAACGAGGGCGATGTCGATCAGCCGCGCGGCAAAGCGTCGGCTCAGCGGTGCCAGTGCCATGCCGTGCGGCCGTGGCACGGGCAGTCCGGCGATCGGCGGGAAGCCACCCGGCCATCCCGGCGGTGCGCCGGGCGCGCCGCGATCCGGTGGCCAACCTTGCTGGCCGGGCGGAGCGGGCCAACCCGGTCGCCCCGGCGCCGGCGGCCACCCGGGTTGGCCGGTGGGCGGTTGACCGGGCGGTGCCCACCCGGGCGGTGCCCACCCGGGCGGTGCCTGCCCATTCGGCGGTGCGACCGGCGGTTGGCTGGTGGGCCCACCTTGGGGTGGGGGAGTGGTTATCGCGCCGGGCGCGGTTATGGCGCCGGGCGCCGCGCCAGTTGTTCGTCCGTCGTTCGGCGCCCGATTCGGTACGGATGCCGCGCCGCCCGGCGGGCCGGGTGGCGGTGTGGCGTCGACCGGCAGCGGCTCACCGATCCACACCTCGCCGTCCCAGTAGCGCTGGGTCGTCGGGTCGGCCGGATCCTTATACCACCCAGGCGCGATTTCGCTCACTCGTTGTCCTTCACCGCCGCGCGGCCGCCGATACGGCGTGATCAAGCGTACCGGCCGGGGTCCGCGGCGACATGCCTCGAACTCGGCGTCACGGTTATCTCACAGTAACCCGCGACGCGCCGGCCGCCGAGACTGCGCGGTCCGGCTTGCTCGCCAGCGAGCCGGACCGTCACGGTGAGCCGTGTCGGCGCGACGCTCCGTCGCAGCGAGACGGTCACGCGATCGCGTCAGAGGTTTCCGCGCTTCGCCTGCTCTCGCTCGATCGCCTCGAACAGCGCCTTGAAGTTGCCCTTGCCGAAGCCGAGCGAGCCGTGCCGTTCGATCAACTCGAAGAAGACCGTCGGCCGGTCCTGTACGGGCTTCGTGAAGATCTGCAATAGGTAGCCGTCCTCGTCGCGATCGACCAGAATCTTGCGCGACTGCAACTCGTCGATCGGCACCCGCACCGTGCCGATCCGGGCGCGCAACTCGGGATCCTCGTAGTAGCTGTCTGGTGTCTCGAGAAACTCGACGCCGGCCGCCCGCATCACGTCGACGGTACGGATGATGTCGTTCGTCGCGACGGCCACGTGCTGTGTGCCGGCGCCGCCGTAGAACTCCAGATATTCGTCGATCTGTGACTTGCGCTTGGAGACGGCGGGCTCGTTGAGCGGGAACTTGACCTTGCGGGTGCCGTTCGCGACCACCTTGCTCATCAGAGCGGAGTAGTCCGTCGCGATGTCGTCGCCGACGAATTCAGCCATGTTCGTGAAGCCCATGACTCGCTTGTAGAACTCCACCCACTCGTCCATCTTGCCGAGTTCGACGTTGCCGACGATGTGGTCGACGGCCTGGAAGAAGCGCTTGGGTTGCACGCCGGCTTCGATCGCGGGCGTACGGTCGACGATCGGCGTACGCGTGACGAAGCCGGGCAGGAAGGCGCCGTGGTAGTGGCTGCGGTCGACGAGGCTGTGCCGTGTCTCGCCGTACGTCGCGATTGCCGCGATGCGCACTGTGCCGTCGGCATCGGTCTCGTCGTGCGGCGCCTCGAGTCCAGTCGCGCCGTGCGCGAGCGCATGGGCGTAGGCCTTGTCCACGTCGGGCACCTCGAGCGCGATGTCCACAATGCCGTCGCCGTGCTTCGCGTGATGGATCGCGGCCGGCGCGTTCACGTGCACCGGCCCGGCCAACACGAACCGGGCCGAACCACTGACCAACACGTATTCGGCATGGTCCCGGCAGGCCTGCTGCGCGGCGTCACCAACGGCATCGCCGGCCTGCTCCGGTCCGCGGTACGCCACCGCGGTCATGCCGAACGCGGTCGAATAGTAGTGCGCCGCCTGCTTCGCGTTGCCGACGTAGAACCGTACGTAGTCGAGTCCCTTGACCGGGAACGGATCGGATTCGATGTCGTGTGCGACGGCACCGATCAGCTCGTCAATATCGACGGTTTCGTTCGCGACATCCACGCTCGGGTGATCCATGGCCTGCGTCATTGCGTGGCTCCTCCCGTGATCGCCCCGAGGGGTCGTGAATCAAGAGTCCCGATGCCGGTGCAAGTGGGCAAGTCGTCGGCAGTATGCTGGTCAACCTGTGCGATTCGACCGCTTCATCAGGCAGTTCGCTGGTCAATCTGACTAGCCCCGGTTAGGGTCGACCCATGGCCGGCGACGCTCGACCCGGCGTGCTCGACGAGTTGGACGCGCGCCTGCTCGCGCTGCTCGCCGCGGAGCCGCGCATCGGCGTGTTGGAGTGCGCGCGGCGCCTACACGTGGCCCGCGGCACCGCACAGGCACGCCTGGACAAACTCGTCGGGCGCGGGGTGATCCGCGGCTTCGGACCCGAGGTGTCGCCGGCCGCGCTGGGCTACGGCGTCATGGCGTTCGTGACGCTGGAGATCCGGCAGAGCCGCGGGCACGACCCGGTCACTCAGCATCTGGGTACCATCCCGGAGGTGCTCGAGGTGCACACCATCACGGGCTCCGGCGACCTGCTGTGCCGAATCGTCGCACGGTCCAATGCGGATCTGCAGCGCGTGATCGACCTGATCGTGTCGTACGACGAGATCGTCCGGTCGTCGACGATCATCGCACTGGCGGAGCAGATCCCGTACCGCGTCATGCCCCTGGTCGCATCGGCGGTCGAAGCACCGTCGTGATCGACGTGCAGCGAAACCGCACGACACGGGCAGATCGGGCACGCTTCCTCGTACCCATGCCGCGGTCTACCGTCGGCGCATGCCGAACTGGCGTGTCGTCTGCCGATTCGCGGTGTTCGTCTGCGTCGCGACGCTCGTCGTTCTCTACTTTGTCCTGACCCACACAAATCCGCTGCCGCGCATCGTGTCGTGGCTCGACGAAATCACCGCCACGTCGCTGTCCAAACCGGCCGGACCATGGGCGGTGCGCGCCGGTGACCAACCTGACTCGGCGACCGTGGTGCCCGGCGCGATCGTGGTGTCGGCCGCGGGATCGGTCGAGGCGCGCAATCCGGGATCCGGCAAGCGACTGTGGACGCTTGACGACTCGTGGGCGACCGTCGGCGGCGGGTCGAACCCGGTGGTCGTGGTTGGTCACCCGGCCGGTGGCGGATTCGACGTGGTCGCCGCCGCCTCCGGCGAACATCTGTGGTCCGACAACGACCGCGACGCCGTGTGGGCGTTCAGCGACGTGATCCTGATCCTGCATTGCCCGCATCAATCGAACTGCCAACTGCAGGCTGACGACCCGACGTCCGGCAAGCCCCAGTGGCGGACGAAGCTGGACGGCGCTGGATCGTCGATGCGTGGGCTCGGTGGACCGTTTGCCACGCTGCAGCCGATCGCCGCCGATTACGCGAAGAGCCTCGGTGCGGTGCCGTCGGCCGTACCCACGTTTGTCGGCCTCAATTTGGGCGGCGACGTTCACGTGATATCCACCGCGCGCAAACGTGAGGTGCGCGTCTATCCCGCGGGAAAGGATCAGCGCGTGGTCGTGGCCGGCAACGAGGTCATCGTCGCCACGTCCGCGCCGCATGCCGGCACGTGCACCTACACAATCCAGGGCCGCGATGCCGCAACGAACGCCACGCGGTGGACGCGGACCGGCTTCAACCCGCACACCACCAGCGGCCTCGCGTGCGACCAGCGAAACGACCCCAAGGGCGCGGGCGGCGCCCTGCTCGCCACCGACACGAGCGGCCGAGACGTGCTGCTGAACGTGGGTACGGGCGCGCTCATGTACCGCGCACCGGCTGGTGCACACATCGTCGCGACCGACGGCGCCGTGGCGTTGGCGCGGCTGGCAGACGGAAAGACACTGCAGGCGGCGGATGCCGAGTCGGGTGCGCCGCTGTGGCAGCGGCCGGTGACAAAGGATGCACTGGTCGGCGTCGGCTCGGGCGTGGTGATGATCGCCGATCCCGTGAACGGGCGCATGGTTGCGGTCAAGCCGGAAAGCGGCGCGGTCATGCTGAACGTCGCCAGTGGCGCGACGGTCCTCGGTGTCGGCGCCAACTATCTGGTGGTCAACATCGGTCGGACATTCGGCCCACTGCTGCTGTCGAGCGGCCAAGCGGCCGGTCCGTAGCACCGTCTCATCGTGCCGGCTGGTCGGTCCGGCATGAGCCTCGTCATGATCGCCGGAGGGTACCCGAGCCGGCCGGTTCCGGCGTGGATACGCTGCGAGTCATGCCCGACTTCGCGTACTCGTCGCTGTTGCCGCTCGGACCGGACACGACGGAATACCGCCTGCTGTCGACGGAGGGCATCGATGTGGTCGACGGGCCGGGCGGACGGCGATTCCTCACCGTAGAACCGGCCGTTCTCACCGCGCTCACCGCGGAGGCCATGCACGACATCGCGCACTTCCTGCGCCCGGCACATCTGCGCCAGTTGCGTGCCATCATCGAGGATCCGGCGGCCTCACCGAACGATCGGTTCGTCGCCCTGGATCTGCTGCGCAACGCGAACATCGCGGCCGGCGGTGTGCTGCCGATGTGCCAGGACACCGGGACCGCAATCGTGATGGGCAAGCGCGGTCGGCACGTGCTGACCGACGGCGCGGACGAGTCGGCGATCTCGCGCGGCGTGTTCGACGCGTACACCCGACTCAACCTCCGCTACTCGCAGCTCGCACCGATCACGATGTGGGAGGAGCGCAACACCGGCTCGAATCTGCCCGCACAGGTCGAGATCTACGCCGAGGATCCGGACGGGCATCCGGACACGTACAAATTCCTGTTTATGGCCAAGGGTGGCGGCTCGGCCAACAAGAGTTACCTCTACCAGGAGACGAAGGCACTGCTGAACCCGGCGCGCATGATGGCGTTCCTGGCGGAGAAGCTGCGCCTGATCGGTACGGCGGCGTGCCCGCCCTACCATCTCGCGATCGTGATCGGCGGCACGTCGGCCGAGTACGCGGTGAAGACGGCAAAGTACGCATCGGCGAAGTACCTCGACGCGCTGCCGACGTCCGGCAACCTGACCGCGCACGGCTTCCGCGACCTCGAACTGGAGGCCGAGGTGCTGGAGTTGACGCGACAGTTCGGCATCGGCGCGCAGTTCGGTGGCCGGTACTTTTGCCACGACGTACGCGTCGTCCGGCTGCCCCGGCACGGCGCATCCTGCCCGGTGGCGATCGCGGTCTCCTGCTCCGCTGATCGGCAGGCACTCGCGAAGATCACCCCGGAGGGCGTGTTCCTGGAGCAGCTCGAGCGCGATCCGGCGCATTTCCTTCCGGACGTGACCACCGCGTCGCTGGGCTCGGACAACGACGTCGTACACATCGATCTCAACCGGCCGATGGCCGACATCCGCGCGGACCTCTCGAAGCTGCCGGTGAAGACGCGGCTGTCGTTGTCCGGCCCGCTTGTCGTAGCCCGCGACATCGCGCACGCGAAGATCGCCGAACGGCTCGACGCCGGCGACCCGATGCCTGCCTACCTTCGTGACCACGCGGTCTACTACGCCGGCCCGGCCAAGACACCGGCTGGGTACGCCTCCGGATCGTTCGGACCGACCACGGCAGGCCGGATGGACTCCTACGTGCACCGGTTCCAGGAGGCCGGCGGTTCGCTCGTGATGCTCGCCAAGGGCAACCGTTCGAAGCAGGTGACCGACGCGTGTGCGACGTTCGGCGGCTTCTATCTCGGCTCGATCGGCGGCCCCGCCGCGAGGCTCGCGCAGGACTGCATCAAACACGTCGAGGTTCTGGAATATCCGGAGCTCGGCATGGAGGCGGTCTGGAAGATTTCCGTGGTGGACTTCCCGGCGTTCATCGTGGTGGACGACAAAGGCAACGACTTCTTCGAGGAAGTCACCAAACCAGTGCTCACGATCGGCCGTCGTTGAGCGATGGGCAAGCACCGAGACGATTTCCGCCCCGCGCAAAGGCAGGATGGAACCATGACCTATAGCGCCGAACGGGCCGGCGACAGCCCTGGCGAGAACGGTTTCCGCGTCGAGCACGACACGATGGGCGAGGTCCGTGTGCCGGCCACCGCGCTCTGGGGCGCACAGACGCAACGCGCCGTCGAGAACTTCCCGATCTCGGGGAACCCGTTGGAACGCGTACACATTGCGGCGCTGGCCGAGATCAAGGCGGCCGCCGCGAACGTGAACGCCGAACTCGGCGTCATCGAGCGCCGGCAGGCCGACGCGATCATCGCCGCGGCCACCGCGGTGGTGTCCGGTGCGTATGACGACCAGTTCCCGATCGACGTCTTCCAGACCGGCTCGGGCACGTCCTCGAACATGAACATGAACGAGGTGCTGGCGTCGCTTGCCGAGCGCGAGCTTGGTGAGCCGGTGCATCCGAACGATGTCGTCAACGCGTCCCAATCGTCCAACGACGTGTTCCCGACGTCGATCCATCTCGCCGCGACGGCCGCGCTCGCGCAGGATCTCGTGCCGGCGCTGAGCCACCTCGCGTCCACCCTCGACGCGAAGGCAAGCGGCTGGTCGGAGGTCGTGAAGGCCGGCCGTACCCATCTGATGGACGCCACGCCCATCACGCTCGGGCAGGAGTTCTCCGGATATGCGGCACAGATTCGGTACGGCATCGAGCGCGTCGCCGCGGTGCTGCCTCGTGTCGCGGAGCTTCCGCTCGGTGGCACCGCGGTCGGCACCGGCGTCAACGCGCCGGCCGGCTTCGCCGCGGCGGTGATCGGCAGCCTCGCCGCGCGTACCGGATTGCCGCTGACCGAAGCGCGCAACCACTTCGAGGCACAGGGCGCACGGGACGCGCTCGTGGAAGCGTCCGGCCAGTTGCGCGTCATCGCGGTCGGCCTGCACAAGATCGCGGGCGACATCCGCCTGATGGGCTCGGGGCCACGCGCCGGGCTACGCGAGCTGTTCATCCCGGACCTCCAGCCCGGCTCGTCGATCATGCCCGGCAAGGTGAACCCGGTGGTGTGCGAGGCCGTCCGCCAGGTCTGCGCACAGATCTACGGCAACGACGCGACGGTGGCATTCGCGGGCTCGCAGGGCGACTTCGAGCTGAACGTGCTGATGCCGGTGATCGCGCGGAACCTGCTCGAGTCGATCCGCTTGCTGGCCAACGTCGTGCGGCTCTTCGCCGACAAGTGCATCGCCGGTTTGGTGGCCGACGAGGCGGTGACGCGCTATTACGCCGAGGCGTCGCCGTCCATCGTGACGCCACTGAATCGGTTCCTCGGCTACGAGGAGGCGGCCGCGATCGCCAAGCAGGCGCTGGCATCGAACCGTACGATCCGGGACGTTGTGATCGAGCGCGGTCACGTCGCGGCGGGGCGGATCTCGGAGTCCGATTTGGACGCCGCATTGGACGTGCTGCGCATGACGCGGCCGTGAGCACATCTCGGTGGCTCAGGACAGCGCGGCCGAAACTGCGGCGGCGGCCGCCAGCACCGCTGGACCGACGCGCTCCGCGTCGAGTGGTGCGAGTGCGATGACGCCGACGCTCGCCTCGAGATCCTCGACACCGAGGACGGGTGCGGCGATGCCGTGCGCGCCGGACTGCAACTCCCCGCTAGTTGCCGCGAGGCTGTGTTCGCCACGCCGGCCCGCGATGATGGCGCGGCCGGCGGCACCGCGATCCAGCGGATGGCGCGTGCCAGTTCGATATGCCACGTGCAAATCGGTCCACGATGGCTCGACCACGGCGAGCGCCACGGCCTCGCCGCCATCCGCGACGGTCAAATGCGCGGTCGCGCCCAGAGACTCGGCCAACCGGCGCAGCACCGGCCGTGCCGCGTCGGCGATCAGCGGTTCGGCACGGTTTGCCAGATGCAGGATGCCCGTCCCGAGTCGCAACCGTCCGTGGGCATCGCGGCGGATCATGGCGTGCTCGCTGAGCGTCGCGGCCAGCCGGTAGACCACCGCGCGCCCGACACCGAGCGAGGTCGCCGCCTCGGTCACGCTCAGGCCGGCCGGCGAGTCGGCGACGAGATGGAGAAGCCGGAGGCCGCGATCGAGCGTCTGCGCAGTCTCCGTCGTGCGTTCGGCCACAAAGGGAGGGTACGGGCCGAGCCGGGATCTGCCGTCCGCTGCTCCTGACCTTCCTCGGCAGTGTCAGGTGGGAGTGCGCCGACCGGTTAGGTCCAGGCGCTTAGACAGGCACAGTGCGCCGACCGGTTAGGTCCAGGCGCTTAGACAGGCACAGTGCGCCGACCGGTTAGGTCCAGGCGCTTAGGCAGGCACAGTGCGCCGACCGGTTAGGTCCAGGCGCTTAGAAAGGCACAGTCCGGGCGCTTCGGCTACGACCAGCTAGCATTTGACGGTGACGCTTCGCCTGTATGACACGCTGACCCGATCGGTGCGGGACTTCGTCCCGCGTGAACCCGGCAAGGTCGGCATCTACCTGTGTGGCGTCACGGTGCAATCCGGTCCGCACATCGGCCACCTGCGCAGCGGCGTGAACTATGACGTGCTGCGGCGATGGCTGGTGCACCGCGGCTTCGAGGTCACCTTCATCCGGAACATCACCGATATCGATGACAAGGTGCTGGCGAAGGCGGTCGAGGCGGGCGAGCCGTTCTGGGCGATCGCGTACCGCAACGAGCGGCTGCTCGACGCGGCGTACCGGAGCCTGAACGTACTGGCGCCGACCTACGAGCCGCGGGCCACCGGACACATCACCGAGATGCACTCGCTGATCGAGGCGCTCATCGACACCGGGCACGCGTACCCGGCCAAGGACGACTCTGGCGACGTCTACTTCGACGTGCGCTCGTTCCCGGACTACGGCCAACTGTCCGGTCAGAAGCCCGATGCGATGCAGGCGGCCGAGGATGGTCCGGAGCGGGCGAAGCACGACCCGCGTGACTTCGCGCTCTGGAAGGGCGTCAAGCCGGGGGAGCCGGAGAACGCCTACTGGTCGTCGCCGTGGGGCCGCGGTCGGCCCGGCTGGCACATCGAGTGCTCCGCGATGTGCTTGCGATACCTCGGCCCGGAGTTCGACATCCATGGCGGCGGGCTGGATCTGATGTTCCCGCACCACGAGAACGAGATCGCGCAGTCACGGTCGGCCGGGCTGCCGTTCGCTCGCTACTGGGTGCATCACGGCCTGCTCAACTTCGGCGACGCGAAGATGTCGAAGTCGCTCGGCAATGTGATCGACCTCGATCAGGTGATCGCGCTCGGACTACGCCCCGTCGAGCTTCGCTACTACCTTGCGTCGCCCCATTACCGGTCGCGCATTGACTACTCGGAGTCGGCGCTGCGCGAGGCAGCCGTGGCGTACCAACGGATCGAAGGTTTCGTGACACGGGCCGTCGAGCGCGTCGGCGCGGTGCCGCCGGCGGAGATGCCCGCGGAATTCGCGGCCGCGATGGACGACGACCTGAACACTTCGCGCGGCCTGGCGCACTTGCATGACCGGCTGCGGGAGGGGAACGCGGCGCTGGCGGCCGGCGATGACACGGGCGTGATCAGCGCGCTCGGTGACGTGCGCGCGATGCTCGACATCCTCGGCGTCGATCCGCAGGACACGCACTGGACCGGTGCCGGCGCGGTCGAAGGACTGCGCGAGACCATCGACGACCTCGTGTCGCTCGCGCTCGAGCAGCGTGCCGCCGCCCGCGCGCGGAAGGACTGGGCGGCCGCCGACGCGATCCGAGATCAGCTCAAGGACGCCGGCGTCGTGGTCGAGGACACGCCGACCGGTCCACGGTGGACGATCGCGGTGGGGAAGACCGACTGATGCCCGGCAACTCACCGCGACGCGGCCGGCGGACCAGCGCCAAGAAGGGCGCCAGCGTCGGCTCTGGTGGCAAGGGTCGCAGCGCGTTGTCCGGACGCGGCCGGACGCTGCCCGCCGAGGAGCGGCCTTGGCACAAGGGCTACTCCGGCACCGAGGACGTGCCCCGGCGTACGGCTTGGAAGCAGGAGAAGGAGCGCCGCGTGGCGGCATCCGAGCGCCGGGCACCGAAGATCGGTCAGCCGGGCACCGTCGATACCACGTGGGGCAAGGGTACGAAGGGCGCCCGGGCGACCCCGACCGCCGGAGGCCGCCAAGCGAAACCGAACGCCCGAGGCGCCAAGGCGTCCAGCGGTCGGGGCGGACCTCGCGTCGCGCCGGGTCGCCGGTCCACGCCGCCGAAGGACGCGCCGGAACTCTTGGTTGGCCGCAATCCCGTGGTCGAGGCGTTGCGTGCCCGGATCCCGGCCACCGCCCTCTACGTGGCGCTCGGCATCGACATCGATGACCGCGTCAACGAGGCGGTACGCACCGCGGGCGACCGTGGCGTCCCGCTGCTCGAGGTGTCGCGGGCGGAACTCGACCGCATGACGGGCGGCGTACTGCACCAGGGCATCGGGTTGTCGGTGCCGGCGTACGCGTACGAGCCGTTCGACGACTTGCTAGCGAACGCGATCGAGCAGCCGGCACCGCTGCTCGTGGCGCTCGACGGCGTGACCGACCCGCGGAACCTCGGTGCCGTGATCCGGTCGGCTGCCGCGTTCGGCGCGCATGGCGTCTTCCTGACCGAGCGGCGTGCGGCAAGCATGACGGCCAGCGCATGGCGGACCAGCGCCGGCGCGGCCGCCCGCATCCCGATCGCGCAGGTCACCAACCTCACGCGCGCATTACGGCGTTGCCAGGACGAGGCGTTCGCGGTCGTCGGTTTGGACGCGGACGGTTCCACACCGCTGTATGGCCTCGAGGCGGCCGTGGGTGCGCTGGTCGTCGTGGTCGGGTCGGAGGGACGGGGGCTGTCCCGACTTGTGGGCGAGGTCTGCGACTTCCGGGTGGCGATCCCGATGTCGTCGACGGTCGAGTCACTGAACGCGTCGGTGGCGGCCGCGGTGACGCTCGCCGAGGTGGCTCGGCGCCGGGCCGAGGCAGCCTGAGTCCTGCTGTCGAACTGGTTGGGCGGCTGGGCTGGGTACGCATAGAGTACGTGCGTGAACGACGTGCTGGTGTGGGTCGACTGCGAGATGACCGGGCTCGACCTCGAGCGCGACGCGCTGATCGAAGTGGCAACTCTGGTTACCGACCCGGATTTGAACATCCTCGGCGACGGCGTCGACGTCGTGATCCACGTGCCGGACGAGGTCCTGGACCGGATGGGCGACGTGGTCCGTGACATGCACGCGAAGTCGGGTCTGACCGAAGCCGTACGCAAGTCCACCGTCTCGCTCCGCGATGCCGAGGACATGATCATGGAGTACGTGACTGGCTTTGCAGCCGCACCGGGCGTCGCGCCGCTGTGTGGCAATTCGATCGCGACGGATCGCGGATTCCTCGCGCGCGACATGCCTCGGTTCGACGGGCACCTGCACTACCGCATGATCGATGTCTCGTCGATCAAGGAACTGAGTCGGCGATGGTATCCGCGGACGTATTACGGCCAGCCCGCCAAGGGACTTGCGCACCGGGCGCTGGCGGACATCAAGGAGAGCATCCGCGAACTCGACTACTACCGCCGTACGGTTTTCGTCGACGGGCCAGGACCAGACGTCGACCAGGCCAAGGCGATCGCGGCCGAGGTGGCCGAGGCGCGTCCCATCGACTGAACGAGGCGGCGGCCGTGTCGCGCGGGCTGGCACCTGGCGGCGGCCGTGACACGCAGGCTCGCACGCGGCGGCTGCCGGGTCGCACGGGGCTGGCACCCGGGTGTGTGCCGCTGGACGTGATCGGCACGGTCCCCGCTATCATGGACCGGCACGCCGTTCGGTCACGTTGGTGCTCCGCGCCCGTCACATTGGTGCCGCGCCCGTCGATCCGATCGGCATTGTTGCAATGGTGGCTGTAGCTCAGCTGGTAGAGCACCGGGTTGTGGTCCCGGGGGTCGCGGGTTCGAGTCCCGTCAGCCACCCCATTCGACCCGTTTCGTGGGCCGTCGCGGTGTGCGACAACGTATCGTAGATCCGCACGCTGACCTGGGAAATTGCGATCCGCACCGACGGATCATGCGGCCCGTGGCCCGCCATCCGCGTGGCCGGCCGCAAGCGCGGCTTCGCGGGGGTACCGATGAGCCTCACCGTGGTCGTCGTGATCATGACGGCGCTCGTGTTCGACTTCACGAACGGGTTTCACGACACCGCGAACGCGATGGCCACCTCGATCGCCACCCGTGCACTTCGGCCCAAGATCGCGGTCGCGCTTTCGGCGGTACTGAATGTGGTCGGTGCGTTCCTGTCGGTAGAGGTCGCGAAGACGATTTCCGGCGGCATCGTCAACGACAGTCTCGTCACGCCGGCGATCGTGTTCGGCGGGCTCGTCGGTGCGATCATCTGGAACCTTGTCACGTGGCTGTTCGGCCTGCCGTCGAGCTCGTCACACGCACTCATCGGCGGTCTCATCGGAGCGACGTGGGTGGCGGCCGGCGGCGACGCCGTGCGGTTCGCGGCCATCGTGGAGAAGGTGCTCGTGCCGGCCGTCCTGTCGCCGATCATCGCTGGCGTGGTTGCCGGGCTCGGCACGTACGCGGTCTACCGGATCACGCGTACCGGACGGGCCGACGTGACCGCTCGTGGTTTCCGTGGCGGGCAGGTCGTATCGGCGTCGATGGTGTCACTGGCGCATGGCACCAACGATGCGCAGAAGACCATGGGCGTGATCACGTTGACGTTGATCGCGGCGGGTGAGTTGCCCGCCGGAGCCTCGCCGCCGACTTGGGTGATTCTCACCGCCGGACTCGCGATCGGACTCGGTACGTATCTCGGCGGCTGGCGGATCATCCGTACGGTTGGCCATCGGTTGACACACATCGCGTCGCCGCAAGGCTTCGCGGCCGAGACATCGGCGGCGACGGTGATCCTGGCGTCGTCCCATCTCGGGTACGCGTTGTCCACCACGCAGGTGGCATCCGGTTCGGTGGTCGGCAGCGGCGTCGCCCGTCGCTCCGAACGCGTGCACTGGGGCACCGTCGGGCAGATCGTGCTGGCGTGGGCGCTGACCATGCCGTCCGCGGGACTGCTCGGTGCCGGCGCCGGTTGGGTCGCCGATCGGGGCAACGGCGGCGTGATCGTGGTTGCGATCCTCGGCGCGCTCGCCGCAGTAGGCATCTACCTCGCCTCTCGGCGTCGCCCGGTCAATGCCTCGAACGTCAACGACGAGGAGCGGGAGCCGGTCGTGGTACGGAAGCCGGCCGCGGTGGCGTAGTAGGCAGTGGTCGCCAGCGACGTGCACGAACGGAGGGACGACGATGACAGCAACGGCGACGGCGACGCGCTTCGCGGCAGGCGTCAGCATCGCGTGGGCGGACATCGGCAGGGTGATCGGCATCAGTCTGCTCGTCGGCGTCGGACTCGTCGTGGTGTTTGCCATCGGCGTACGCGTCCTGTCATATCGCGCGGCAGCCGACGGCCCGCACACGCCGACGCGAGCAGTGTGGTCGTCGCCGGCGCGTTGTTCTTGATTTGCGCGGCCGTCGCGGCCTATGGCATCTACTTGCTCGTCAAGAAATGACGGCGACGCCTGGCTAGCCCGACGTGAGGCGTCAGAGCCCAGGGGCAAGCGTGCCGGGCGCGCTGACCGTGATCGGGACGAGGCTGTCCTTGATGTAGTCGGTCCAGGACATGTCCCACGCTGTCCATCCGTTGCCCGCCGCGACGTGTTTCGATGTGCCGGTCACCGTGACTGGATCCCCGACGAGCGAGTTCTGGTAGATCCACTTCGCGTTCGACGGCCCGATGTTGACGCAGCCATGGCTCACGTTGAAGTGGCCCTGTGCATAGACCGACCACGGCGCTGAGTGGAGGAACATTCCGCTCCACGTCAGGCGCTCGGCGTAGTTCACCGCGACCCGGTAGCCGCCCGGTCCCATGTCGAGCGTGTCGAACACCGTGGCGTACAAGCGATCCATGATGACGAACCGACCCGACCACGACGGCGTGCTGGCCTTGCCCATGCTGATCGGCGCCCGCTTGATCACCTTGCCGTTGCTGGTGATCGTCATCGTGTGGTTCGAGTTCGTGACGGTCATTTCCATGTCACGCCCGATCGTCGCGGTCGACGTGACGTTCTTGCTCAGCACGCGGTTGCCCACCGGTACGCCGCCGAGCGCGCCGGTGAACGTGAGCACCGTGCCCGGCTTCCAGTAGCTGCGCGGTCGGTAGACGACCTCACGGTCGGAGATCCAGCGCCACGCACCGACCTGGGCGGGCATGCTGTTGACGAACAGGCGCCGCTGGACGTCGGCTCGCGCGGCGGCCGGGATGCTCGCGGTGAAGTCGACCACGATCGGCATGGCCACGCCGTACTGCTGCCCGTCACCCAGATTCACTTGCGCCTGGATCGATTTTGCGACGGGCTTCGCCACGGTCGTGAACGACGTTGTCGCGCTGGTCGTTTTGCCGTCCGCGCCGATCGCCGTCACCACGGCGGTGTACCGCTGGGCGTACTGCAACGGGCTGTTCGGCACCCACGACGAGCCGTCGGCGCGCATCGTGCCGGGTACGTGCTGACCGGATGCGCTGACCAGACTGACGTCGCTGACAATGCCGTTGCTGACCGACGTACCGATCTCAACGGAGATCGGCACACGGCTTCCGGTAGCTGTCGGCGCGACCGTGATCATCGGAACGGTGGCCGCGATCGCTGCCTTCGCCTTGGCCGCGGTGGTTGCGCTCGTCGGGCGGCTCGGGCCGGTGCAAGCGGCAAGCACCACGGGTACGGAAACGGCCAGCGCAGCGGCTAGAACCTTGACTCCGACACGGTTGACCGCCATCCGCCCGCCCTCCCCGAATGCGAACTTTGCAGACTTATCGTGCATGACGGCCACCGTTGCGGCGTGGAAACCGCCAGGTTCGTAGGGTCCGGTTGCGTACGTCGTGCCTGATCACGAGCTTGCGACGGAACCGGTGCCGGGCCGCCACGAATCGGCTGTGATCGCTTTCCGGCGCCGTGCTATCGTCGTCGTCGTTCCAGTGAGCGCCGCTAGCTCAACTGGCAGAGCAGCGGACTCTTAATCCGCGGGTTCGGGGTTCGAGTCCCTGGCGGCGCACAGACGATCAGGGCCATGAGCTGCTGGGATGCTGGTTCTTAACCTTGATCAAATCCAGCAATCGATCGGCGGGTGCTCGGTGGGTGCTCGGGAGCCGTTGGATGCGTGCGGACCGCACCGAACCAGACGACACACGCCGACGGTAGCGACAACGCCGAACGCGGCCGCGAAGTGCCTCGTCGACCCGGGCATGATCAAACTCGCGCCGCCGCTACGTGTTGAGACCGGACGCGGTGAGCGTGCCACGGCCCCTGTTTGTGCGAACGATGCTTGACGTGTCGTCACGCGGGCGCGGAGGCTGACGGCCGAGGCGATGACATGTGATCGGTCCGGGAACACACCTTAGGAGCCGGAGTCGCGATGGAAGATCTCACGCCGGCGAGTTCACCTTTGCCCAGCGGCAGACGATTGTGCGTGACCGTGACGACCCTCGCGAGACAGGCGGCAGTTGCTGCGTTGTCTGGCCGGGTGGTCGGCGCCTCGCAGTGGATCTACCGGAATGCTGCGGTGGTTGCGGCACCGTCCAATGCGGCCAGCCCGGTCCACATCGAACGGTGGGCCACCGCCGACAACAGCCTGGCCGCGGCCTACGTCGACGGCCGGCTGGAGGTCGGCGCGTGGATGTGGCCAGTCACGCCCTCCGGAATCGGCAGGAGACGCCCGATCATCCAGCCGGCAGTCAGTTACGCATCGTTGACCTTGCTGCCCGACCGGCCACGAGCCATCGTGGACCTACTTGGTCAGACCCCCGTGACCAGAGCACCCGAGTGACGACCAGGCCATGCATTCGAGCTGATCGGCGAACTGCTCCAGAGCTATCTCATTCCGCCCGACGTGGCGGCCCGGCTCTATCGCGCCGTCGGCGCGATCAACGGGGTCATGGCTCACGAATACGCCACCGACGTAGCCGGACGGCGCGGCACCGGCTTCCTGTTTGCCGGCACTGGCGGCACGCAGGAGATCATCATCAATCCGGAAACTCACCGGTTCACCGGATACCAGTTCTTCGGCGATGGTCACAACATCTATGCGGACGCAGCGTGGGGCGTCGCAGTCCTCGATCTGGCGTTCGTCTCGGGGCCTGGGATACGTCCACCCGCGAACCCCGACCCCAGTCCCGATGCAACCTGACGGTGTCGCTTGTCGACGCACGGACTGAGCAACGTCGGCGCAGCGCCCGGGTCCGGGAGATTTCCTAACTCGCCACCGGAACGGTCCTGGCGGAATAGCACCGCCAGCGGCGAGCCGAACCAACCTCGACATGCTGCTCGACGAAGTCAGGCATCCAGTTCGATGCGCACGGCAGCCGCGCGGCACGAGGCTCGCGGGTCGTGATCAAGCCACCACCAAGGAGCACCACATCGCGGGTACGGTCTTGTCCGGCTTTCTGAGACGCAGTTTCGGCGCGCGCACCGACACCGCGAGATAAACTACGCTTGCCGGAACGCCACTACGATCGTAGTATCATCGTGTGGCGAGTCGACTCGAGGATTTGCTTGACGCTGCGATCCGTCTGCTTGGCGAGCGCGGGATCCACGCGTTGACGCATCGCGGTGTTGACGCCGCCGCGGGGCTGCCGGCCGGTTCGACGTCTAATCACTTTCGCACTCGCGACGCACTACTCGACGCGGTCGTGGACCGCTTTGCCGCCCGGGAGCGGACCAACTGGGAGCAACTCGCGGTGACCATGTACCCGGTGACGCCGCAGGATCTGGCCGGTGCGTTGGCGGTATTCGCTCGCGAGGCGGCAACAACGCATCGCACGCTGACGCTGGCCCGGTACGCGATTCTCGTTGAGGCCGGCATTCGTCCGTCGCTGCGTGCGCAGCTGGCGGTCACCGGTGGGCGGGTCAACGCCTGGTTCATGAACTGGCTACGCATCGCCGGGTCCGCCGACCCGGAACGCGACGCGCCGATCATCATGAACCATTGGACCGGCGTCGTCCTTCATGAGTTGGCCATCCCTGATCCGGCGTTTGATCCATCCGCGCAAATCACGACACTGATAACAAGCCTCATCCGGCCACGCAAACAGGGGATATCGGCATGAGCGAGCGCGCACTGTCCAGTTCGGTCGTTGCGGATCGCGATCAGATCTGGCGGGTGATCGACGCGCAACGCGCCGAGCTGGCCGACGTACTGGACGAGCTGTCCGACGACGAATGGCGCCGGCCGTCGTTGTGTACGGGCTGGACGGTACGAGACGTCGCTGCACATCTGACGCTGCAGCAACTCGGCATCGTCGACGTGATCGGCATGATGGCCCAGTGGCGCGGCAGCATGGAAAGCACCATCGGGCGTGCGGCCCGCCGCCGTGCCGCAGCCCGATCGACTCAGCAGATCGTGTCCGAGATCCGCGGCATGATCGGCACGCGCCGCCACACCATCGCAGTCACGTACCTGGAGACCCTCACCGACATCCTGGTACATGGACAAGACATCAGCGTTCCGCTTGGCCGCCGCCTCGACATGCCGCCAGGCGCGGCCGCGCTGGCCGCCAGCCGAGTGCTGTCCATGCGGTGGCCGCCGCCGCTCCCCTCGGTCCGGAAGGTCGCCGGATTCCGCTTGATCGCAACGGACACGCAATGGTCGGTCGGCGATGGGCCCGAGGTTCGAGGCACAATGAGCGCGCTGCTTCTCGTCTGCGCGGGACGGGTCGTCGCGCTGTCGCAACTCTCCGGAGAAGGCGTGGCTCACCTCGCGGATCGGCTCTCGACACCCGCGCCAGCGTGACGAGCCGTGCACCCCCGCTCGGCAGGTACACGCAAGTCTTAGGCCCTCGCCGATCCTCAGCCTTGGTGAAGACTGGTCCGACCGGCCGGTGTCACGTCCGTCAGCCCACCGCGCGTCGACCGCCGCCTGCATGCGCCCGACCGACACCGTCGACAACCCCGACACAGACCTGTCGCACCCAGTCCGCCGGGCCCGGCAGCTCGACGTTCGCCTCCGGCGGTTTCCAAAGTAGCGACCTGACGTCGCGGCGGCGGGCACGGTCGCTGGTGCTGGCCGACACGATCAGCCGGGACGGTCCTTGTCCCCGCACGCAAGCACCAGGTCCGCGGGCACTGCACCGGCGTAGTTGTCTGTTCGGGCAGCGTCGGCGACCAAGTGGTCAAGACCCGGCCAGAGCGCGGCCCGGCCTCGCTGCGCTAGCGCTGGGTCGATCTCGACCAGAAGTCCCTTCACGTCGCTGCGGCGAGGATGTTCAGCGAGAGCTCCGACCAAGTCCCGGCCATCGCCGGCGCAGATACTCACCGTTCGGACCGGACCCGGCGGTGTCGCCTCGATCGCGGCGCGGATCCAGTGGCGCACCACAGCAAGACGCTGTGAGGTGATTGACTGCGGATCGTCATACATGCGGTACCACTCGTGCCAGTCCCGCCACGGCGCGTCCTTCGACTGCGTCACCCGGCCAGCCTAACGCGCAGCTCGCTTCAGGGCCGGCGCTGGCCAACGAGGTTGTGGTCGTGGGCAAGTACGATCGCGGCCGGGCGGTCGCGCAGGTTCAGCTTGGTGAAGATGTGGTTGATGTGTGTCTTGACGGTGCCTTCGCTGACGTTGAGGCGGCCGGCGATCTCGAGGTTGGACAGGCCGTGGCCGATGAGTGCGAGTACCTCGCGCTCGCGGCCGGTCAGCGCGTCTAGCCCATCGTGCCGGGTGGTGGCCGGGGTGGTTGGCGACGCGCGGAACACCCACGCGAAGGGCACGCAGAACGCGCGGGCGGTCGCCTGGTCCGGAGCGTCCACGTCGTAGGCGATCAATCCATATTCCGGGTGTGCAATCCGGTTGTCGCCGTAGTAGAGCAGCGCGAACGGGTCTTCGCTCATGAACGCGGGCCACGGATCGTTGTCTGCGTTCGTGAACGAAGACCGCAAAGTTGTCGACGGCAGGTGAAAACTGAACAGGGCGCGGCAACCGAAAACTGACCAGCTTCCTGAGGACTCTGGCTCCCATCGAGCCGGGGAGGAAGTGGGTGTTGAGCGTGGAGGACTGGGCGGAGATCCGTCGCTTGCGGCGGGCGGAGGGGTTGTCGATCTCGCAGATCGCGCGGGTGTCGGGGATCTCGAGGAACACGGTGCGTGGGGCGTTGGCCTCCGACACGCCGCCGAAGTATCGGCGCAAGCCGGCTGGGTCGATCGTGGACTCGGTCGAGCCACGAGTTCGTGAGTTGCTGCGTGTGTATCCGACGATGCCGGCGACGGTGATCGCAGAGCGGATCGGTTGGACCCGGTCGATTCGGGTGTTGTCCGGTCGGGTGGCGGAGTTGCGGCCTGCGTATCTGCCACCGGACCCGGCCGGCCGCACGAGTTACGAGCCGGGCGAGATCGCCCAGTGTGACCTGTGGTTCCCGCCTATCACGCTACCGGTGGGTTTCGGTCAGGTCCGCAAGCCGGCCCAGTTGCCGGTGCTGACGATGGTGACCGGCTACTCCCGTTGGTTGTCGGCGCTGCTCATCCAGGCCCGGGCCGCGGCGGACATTTACGCCGGCTGGTGGCACCTCATCTCGCAGCTTGGCGCGGTGCCACGGGTGCTCGTGTGGGACGGCGAGGGTGCGATCGGCCGCTGGCGCGCCGGGCGGGTGGAGTTGACCGCCGAATGCCAAGCGTTTCGGGGCGTGCTGGCCACGAAGGTGATCGTCTGCAAGCCAGCCGACCCCGAGGCGAAGGGTCTCATCGAGCGGGCGCACGACTACCTGGAGCGCTCATTCTTGCCTGGCCGCGCGTTTGCCGGCCCAGCCGACTTCAACACCCAGCTGCAGCAGTGGCTGAAGCTGGCTAACGCACGGAAACGGCGGGTGTTGGGCTGCGCACCCATCGACCGGATCACCGCCGACCGGCAAGCGATGCTGACATTGCCGCCGGTGCCGCCGGCGGCCGGGTGGCGCAGCTCGCTGCGGCTGCCCCGCGATCACTACATCCGCCTGGATTCCAACGACTACTCGGTGCACCCCGGCGTGATCGGCCGCCGCATCGAGGTGATCGCCGACCTGCACCGGGTCAAGGCGTTCTGCGACGGCAAACCGGTCGCCGACCACGAACGCATCTGGGGCTGGCATCAAACCATCTCCGACCCCGACCACATCGCCGTCGCCAACGCGTTGCGCCGACACCGCGCAGCCGTGCTGCGCCCGGTTACCGAACCCGACGTGCAGATCCGATGCCTGGACGACTACGACACCGCCCTGGGCCTGGATGCAGACAGCGGGGTGGCGTGATGCCACCAACCCAGGCAACACCGCCGCCGCGTGACCTCACCGCCGACATCGCCTTTCTGACCCGCGCCCTGAAGGCACCCACCCTGCGCGAATCTGTCACACGGCTGGCCGAACGAGCCCGCGCCGAGTCATGGTCACACGAAGAGTTCCTCGTCGCATGCCTGCAACGCGAGGTGTCCGCACGTGAATCCCACGGCGGTGAAGGCCGCATCCGCGCCGCCCGGTTTCCCGCCCGCAAATCGTTGGAGGAATTCGACTTCGACCACGCCCGCGGACTCAAGCGAGACCTCATCGCGCACCTGGGCACCCTCGGCTTCGTTACCGCCCGCGACAACGTGGTGTTCCTCGGACCACCCGGTACCGGCAAGACCCACATGGCCATCGGCTTGGCGAT
>DASTMZ010000140.1:0-3796 GCA_035713725.1 Micromonosporaceae bacterium | reverse complement strand
GGCTGGGTATTGCCGGCCACCGGCATCACTCCGACGACCCGCTCCGGCGACGCCTCGAGGATCTGGATGCCCATCCGGTCAGGCAACGTACCCTCGACCGAGATCGTGGCGGCGAGCTCAGCGAGCGGGTCAGAAGTGCTCATGGGCGCACGCTACCGCCGACGCAGCCGGATCCGCCGCGACCACCGTCACAGGCACTCGGCGGCCGGCTGCGCAATGTCGTGATGGCGACCGCCCGGTCGGCTCGCGACGCACGCGCCGCAGGCCTACGGTGTAGCGGTTGAACCCAGCGTGGGCCGGGCCGCCGATCGGCGACCATGGCCACCCCTCGCAACGGAAGGAGCCCGCAGATGGGCGAGAACGAATCGGTGGAGACGCGCGGCGACGATCGCGTGGACCTGATCGTCGCTGACACGAACAACGACGGCCGGCCCGATCTGTGGGCCTCCGACACGGATGGCGACGGCAAGGCCGACCTGTTCCAGTTCGACACCGACCACGACGGCAAGGTCGATATCACGATGGTCGACATTGACGAGGACGGGACGCCGGAGACGGTTGTCGACGGCGATGGTGGTCACGCTCCTTCGATGTAACGGTTCCGGGGCGGGGGGCCTGCTTGCCCACTCCGGGCGGTCAGGCTTGATCCCTTCGTGGGCAAGCGGGCCCCAGCCGTCGTGCGTCCATGTCCGCGCGGAACCGTTGCGGGTTAAGGCTTTTGTGGGTACGTGGTACCGGGAACGGTTACGTGGTGCCGGGGTGGGGCCGGGCGGGCGTGGAACCGGGGACGGTTACGCGTCCCGGGGTGGGACGGGTCAGCGGGTGGCTACTAGTTGGACGGCGGCGGTGAGGGCGATCGCGATCACCAGTGCGAGTGCCGCGACGACTGCGATGGCGCCCCAGTCGCGCCGCCGACCGGGCGGCAAGCATCCTTCCGGATGTGCCATCGCGGCGAGTTGGCGCCGCTGAACCAGGACGCGTAAGCGCAACGGGTACGCATCGCGGCCACCACGCGATAAGTCCAGCGCTAGCTCGGCCTGCGCCCGCTGCAACTGGCGAACCGCGACGGAACCGGGTCGACCGCATCGCGCGTACGCATAACGGCGCGCCGCGATCCGTCGTCGTCCGGTACGGAGCGCCGCCACCTCGTGGGTCGTGATGATGCGCGGATCGCTGAGCGCGACAAGTGTGCCAAGGTAGACGTCGGCCTCGTGTCCGCTCGCCGTACCAATGAATAGCGCGACCAGAATGAGCGCGGGCGCGCCCTTGACGATGAGACCGGCGAGCACACCGAATCCGCCGAAGCCGAACCCGGTCACGAACCACGGCGAGTTCCACACGAAGTGGAATAGCCACGCGCCGGCGATGGCGCCAAGCGCGACCACGAGCCGACGCCGCAGCGACCGATTGCGCCGGTGCACCACGAAATACGCCACGCCCGCGCCGGCCAGCGCGGAAAAGAGCGTGTGGCTCCACAGCCCGCCGACGAACCCGCGGAGCAGGAACGTCACGATGACCGGTGCCACGCTGTCGCCACGTCCGGCGATGGCCACCGCGTTGCCGGCGTCGACGAAGTCCTCGACGACCTGAAAACCGAGGCCGACAAACGCGCCGTAGACGGCGCCGTCCGCGACGCTGTTCACCTGCCGGCGTGCTACCAGCACGACAACCACCACGCCGAGCGTCTTCAAAATCTCCTCGAGGGTCGGCGCAATGATCGCCGGACCCCAGGTGACCGCAAACGCAGGCGTAGCAAGCTTCGCGAGGATCGACCGCGCGGCAGCGTTGCCGGATAGCGCCGTCATCGTCGCGACGACGGCGCCCCAGGCCAATGCCGCCGCCACCAAAAGCGGTGGCTCGCGCTCGAAGAAGTCGACGCTGCGCGCGACGATCACGAACGGAACCGCGTAGAGGACAAAGAGCACGGCCGCGGTCGCGGTCGCGACTGGGAAGTGCGCGAACGCCGTCGACGCGATCGCGATGACACGCCACGTACCCACCGCAACCAGCGTGACGAGCAGCCAGAAGGCCGGCAGGCGCAGCGAGTTGCGGCCGCTGGTCCCCAGCGGTGTCGGCACCACCGCACCGCGTGGGTCACGGATTGGCACCGTCGTCGCCTTGCCGACCAAGCCGACCGGCGCGCGATCGCCGCGAACGCGTACTGCGACGCTGGTTTGCGCGGTCGGGCTGGTTTGCGTCGTCGGCCGCCGACGGGCGTGGGCACTCGCATGATCCGTCGACGCGACCGCTGCCCGACCGATGGATGCACTACTCGCGCCGGTCGTCGCCTCCGTGACGCCGGGACCTGACTCTGCCGTCACGATGCCGACCGGAACGAGAGGCTTCGGGTGCTGGCCAGAACCGCCGGAAGTGCGGCACGGAAGTCCGCCACCGGCCCCGCCGCGGTCACTTCCACCGCCAGTCCATCGGCGACGAACACGGCATAGCGGCCGACACGGTTCGGCGACGCGTAGGTCCCGGCCCGGCCGGCGACACCCTGTGACGTCGCCACGGACGTTTCGCCGCCGACCACACGCGCGCCGCTGATCAATTCGATCTTCGCGCGCAACCGGGCTGCCGCGCCGCCGAGTGAACCTCGGTACGGCGTGATGACGACCGCGTACCGCACCGAGCCCAACAACAGCAGTAGGGCACCCTCGTGCGGCCCCGGTGCGGTACGGGACACGTCTACTCGTGCGCCGATCGGCGGCCGAAGGGAGACGCCGGCAGCGACCTCGTACGCCTCGCTGGCTGATACCGGGCGGGCGGCCGGCAGCAGCGCATTGATGGCGGGCAGGCCGATCCCGATCACGGCCACGGTGGCGAGGACAGCGAGGCTGGCCCACAGGTTACGGAGCAGCCGCCGGCGTCCGTCGCCCATACGGCCACGCTAATCGAGGCTCCGCGACGGTCGGGCGGGATCAAGCAAGCTCGGGATCAAGCAAGGCCGAGATCAAGCAAGCTAGAGGAGTCGGCCGGGCGACGGCTCGGCCAAGACGCCCGGCCGGTTGTTCGGCCGGATCCACCGGTGGCACCGTACAGCCATGACGAGCGCGCTCGATCGGCTGGCCGCCGCGCAGTACGTGTCACTGACCACGTACCGGCGGGATGGCACTGGCGTGCCCACGGCGGTGTGGATCGCGGGCGACGGCGAGGCCCTCTACGTCTGGACCGCCGCCGACACCGGGAAGGTGAAACGGATCCGACGGTGTCCGGACGTCACAGTGGCACCGAGCGACCCACGCGGCCGCGTAAGCGGCGAGGCGGTGCGCGCGACCGCGGAGATCTGCGATCCGGCCGGTACCGAACACACGCGCGATCTGCTCCGCCGGAAGTACGGCTGGCTCGGGCGCGCGCTGATCCGGCTGAGCCTCTGGCGGCGCGGCCGCGACGGAACGGTCGGACTACGCCTCACGCTTCGCGCCGACTGAGCTATCGCGCAGCGTCCAGAAACACGACGGCGGCGGTACGCGAATCTCGCGTACCGCCGCCGGAAACCGCAAATGGCACCTTGCGTCGCCGAGTGCCAAGCCCTTACTCTCAGTCACCCTGCCGCTGCTGTGGAATCTGGCCCTGAAGCAGGGCGCGAACCTCGGACTCACGGTAGCGGCGGTGGCCGCCCAAGGTCCGGATTGCACTCAGCTTGCCGGCCTTGGCCCACCGCGTCACCGTCTTCGGGTCGACGCGGAACATCGACGCCACCTCGGCCGGGGTCAGCAAGGGCTCTGGCTCGTGCGTACGCGATGCCATTCGGTCACTCCTCCATATATGCCCATAAACGCGAACCGGGGTCCCA
>DASTMZ010000139.1:0-44865 GCA_035713725.1 Micromonosporaceae bacterium | reverse complement strand
AGGCCGAGCGTACGGGTGACGACGTCATCGAGCGTCATGGTGCGCTCGGGGTCCCGGGCGCTGATCATCGACTGCTGGCCGTACGGGCCGTAGCCGGATCCGTAGCCGGACGCGATGCCCGCATCCTGGTTCGTGCCTGGCCAGTTGCCGGATCGGCGCCCGTCGTTCGGGCCAAGCTTCGTCAGAACCGGGTTAGAACTCTTCACGCCAAGCTCCTCGGGTGTACCGGGGCGATATCGCTCAGCGTAGCGCCGACTGCCACGTACCGGCGCTCATGGTCGCCGACACACGGCCGATTGCCAGGCTGGCCGGGTGCCGCACGGCACGGCCAAGACCTCAGCGGGACGCGGCCTCCCAGGCGAATCCGTCCGGGTCGGTGAACGGCTGGGCGTCGCTGGCGATCGCGATCCGGTGGGAACCACTGCCGTCCGGCGGAACTCCGGCGTCCTTCGCGAGGGCCCGGCGTCCGTACAACGCGAACTTGATCGAACCCGAGCCGCCGGCAAACTCGACGTACTTGCGACCGAAGCTCTTCGCGACCGCGAGACCATGGTCGACGTAGAACTTCTTGCTCGCGGCCACGTCGTCGACGCCGAGCAACAGGACGATCTCGTCGAACTGGCGAGTGGCGGGACCGGTGTCCTTCTTTGCCGACGTCGCGACCTTCCAGATCGTCCCGTCCGGAGCCTGTACCACGCCGCCGTAGCCCCAGAACGACTTCGACGCCGGCTTCAGCGTGGTGGCGCCGGCAGCCAGTGCCGCGTCGATCAGGTTCTTGACCGTGGACGGCTGCGAGGCGGTCAGTGACAGCGTGAAGCCACGAAAGCCTGCGGTCGGTGCCGCCGAGGTCCGTACGTGCACCTGATCTTCGAGGCCAAAGGCCGTGCGGTAGAAGCGATTGGCGGCCGTGGCGTCGGGAACCTCAAGGGTGACCGAGTCGATGGATGTCATGTCAATCACGCTAGGTCCGCCTGGGTCGGCGGCGCTTCTCGAAACCTGCTCGATCTCCGCGGACGCCCCCGCCGATCGCCGGGCCGGAGCGCTAGTCACACGTAGAGCGGCACGGGCGTGCCGGGTGGCGTCGACGAGCCGCCGTATCGGTCCACGACCTTGTTGAGTTCCATCTGGAAATACAGGACGCCGACGCCGAAGACCAGCATGAGAAGCATGCCGATGACGGGTACGCAGGTCCGTGGCAGGCCGGCCGTGCGCTGTGACTCGGCGATCCGGTTGCCGGTCCGGAAGAACGAAATCAACGGAGCGACGATCGTCCAGCTGAGCAGCAGGATGACCAGGACCGGACCAACGGTGCCGAACGGCTTGCGCCGGTCGAAGTCCCGCATCTCTCGGTGGATCTTGTAGTACCAAACGAAGTGGTAGATCCCCAGCGTGATCAGTGGCAGGCCGATCCACGCCGCAAAAGGGTTCCGCCGCTTCATCTGCTCGCCGGACAGCGCCGGCTGACCCGCCGCCATCCCCGTCGTGGCGTCCCTTGGCGTCACTGCACTGCTGCCCGGTGTCTCGCCCGTCCACGACGTGTTGTCGATCGACTGATCGCGTTGGCGCGTCGAATCGTCGTCGGGCGCGGATGCGCTCGCGCTCACTCTTCTCTCGCTCCCTAGCGAGCTCCGAACATGGAGCCGTAGGTCATCCATTGTCCGCCGATGACCGCCGAAGAGTGCGCAGATTGCCAGGTCAGGCCGTGCTGCAGGAGTGTCCGGGACGGGACTCGAACCCGTACGCCTTTCGGCCGCCGCTTTTAAGGCGGCTGTGTCTGCCTGTTCCACCACCCGGACGTGGCACCACCGTAGTCGAGGTGGCACCACCGTAATCGTTCACGCCCGGCGGGTCACGGACGGTTCAGCTTGCGGCGTCACGTCGATGAACGGCTCACGGGGCTCGTGCAGCTCGCCGAGCGACACGACTTCCCGCTTGAGAATGAGCGCCAGCGTCCAGTCCACCACTACCCGGAGACGTCGGTTCCAGCTCGGAATCCGGAACAGGTGGTACGTCCGGTGCATGAACCACGCCGGTAAGCCGCGCAGTTTGATGCCGTACACCTGGGCGACGCCCTTGTGCAGTCCGAGGCTCGCGACCGATCCGACGTACTTGTGGCGGTAGTTGCGCACCGCCCGGCCATAGATCACCGCGACGATGTTGTCGGCGAGAACCTTGGCCTGCCGGACGGCATGCTGCGCGTTCGGGGCGCAGAGTACGCCCGGCTCGCCCGCGGTGAGATCGGGCACCGCGGCACAGTCGCCCGCGCTCCACGCTCCGGGTACGACCTGGCCGTGCTCGTCGACCACTTGGAGGGTCGGCAGGCAGGTGAGACGGTTCTTCGCGTCGCGCGGGAGGTCGCTGTGCTCCAGTACGGGGTGCGCCTTGACGCCGGCCGTCCACACGATGGTGTCCGCCGCGAAGCTGTCACCGTCGGAAAGCCGTACGACGCCGTCCACGCAGGAGTCGAGGGTGGTGCCGAGGCGTACGTCCATGCCGCGCTTGGCGAGCTGGACGACGGTATAGGCACCCAGGTCGCGGCCCACCTCGGGAAGGATGCGCTTGGTCGCCTCGACCAGCACCCAGTGCATGTCGCGCCGGCTCAGCTCCGGGTAGTAGCGCAACGCGTCGTGCGCCATGTCCTCCATCTCGGCGAGCGCCTCGATGCCCGCATACCCGCCGCCGACGAAGACGAACGTGAGCGCGCGGCGGCGTACGTCCGGATCGGTGGTGGTGGCGGCGACGTCGAGCCGATCGAGCACCTTGTTGCGCAGGTAGATCGCCTCACCGATGGTCTTGAACCCGACCGCGTTCTCGCGCAGACCCGGGATCGGCAGCGTCCGCGACACGCTGCCGGGCACCACGACGATGTGGTCGTAGCCGACCTCCCGCGCCGGTCCGACGATCGGCATCACGGTCACGCAGCGACGCGCATGGTCGATTTCGGTCACCCTGCCGGCCAGCACGTGACAGTGCTTGAGTTCGCGCCGCAGCGGCACCACCGTGTGCCGCGGCGAGATGCTGCCGGCCGACGCCTCAGGGAGGAACGGCTGGTACGTCATGTGCGGCTGCGGGTCGACGACGGTCACCTCGGCGTCGTGCCGACCGAGCTTCTTGGACAGCCGCAATGCCGTGTAGAGGCCGACGTGTCCGGCGCCGACGACGAGGACGCGTTGTGGGTTCACGTTTCAATGATCCGTCTCAGCGGCGCTGACTGCCGAGGTAGGCGACGTAACCTGCGACACCCACCATCGCGACCATCCCGGCTACCGCCGCGCTGACCAGGCGATGCTGACCGACGATGCCAGGGACCGCGAGGATGCCGACCGCGAGGATCGCAGTGATGGCGATCACGGCCGCAATCCGCAGCACGTACGGCAAAAACAGCCCGCGCGTGGCGACCGCGTTGAATGGGAGCACCGCCGCGAACGCCGCGCTGGTATGGACGATGTAGATCATCGACGCGGCCGCGATCGGACGCCACACGGTCAGCGGGGCGCCGGTGTCGAGGTTGAACATGTAGCCGAGCACGATCGCGACGATCGTCGCAGTCGGCATCAGGCTGCGCGGCGCGATCCCGACGCCCAGCGCGAACAGGATCGGCACCACGAGAGAGGTCGTGGTCAGGTCGCGCGTCGGCCACGTCACGGCGAACCCGCCTAGCGCCGCCAGCACCGAGCCGAACCGGACGAGCACCGGACCGAGGGTGGCTTGTTCCACCACGGCCGTCACCCGGTCGATGCGAATGCCGACGCCGCGTTGCAATAACGCGCCAGCGCGTCCGAGCACATAGCGTCCGCGGCGCATCAGGTAGCGACCGCGGCCCGACAGGTCGAGCCGAGGGCGTTCGCCGGTGGGTGCCAACTCGCTCATCGAGGCACCGCTTGCGGTCCGGACGCGATCCGCGACACCTGGCCCAGCACCTCGTCAAGACTGCCGGCACCACCCCACGGCACAACGGGTACGCCGTGATCGCGCAGTTGCGCCACGGTGTTCTCACGTTCCATGAGCCAGAGTCGAGCCGCCACCGACGTGAATTCGCCCTGGCCGAGCCAGTCGTCGTGGCGACGCGGCCCACGCGCGAGCGAGGCGAGCAGCTCCGGCGGCATCGTGTCGACCGCGATGACGAACCGCCCGCCGCGCGCGAGCCGCGCGAGCAGCGCCGCCGACCGCGGGTCGATCAACGGCGTCAGCACGACGGTCAGTGCGTTCGTCTTGATCTGGCTGGCGCCGAACGTATAGACGGTCGGCTCGCGGCCCTCGGGCGACGGTCTGGTGTCCAGCAACCACTCGAGGATGGTGAGGTAGTGCCGCCGTCCGGCGGACGCGCGCAGTCGCCGGCCCGGCCAGCCGTACTCGATGAAGCCGACCCGGTCGCCACGCGTCACGTAGTGCTCGGCGATGCCGGCTGCCGCGCGAACCGTGATGTCCAGCACCGATCGACCGCCACCCGGTCCGCCGGACAGTCCGGACTCGTGCAGCAAGTCCATCAGGATGGTGATCTCCGCGTCACGGTCCGACAGCGTCGCAACTACGTGAAGTTCACGGGTACGCAGCGAGACGCGCCAGTCGATGCGCCGCAGTCGGTCGCCCGGCATGAACGGCCGTACGCCGGCCATCTCGCCACCGTCGCCCGATCGGCGCGACCGATGGAAGCCGAGCATGCCGGCCGCGCGTGGCATCAAGTCGTTCGCACGGAACGACGCGGTCGTCGGAAACGCGCGGATGTCCGAATACGGCGCGACACCGGCCGGGCTGATCAGCAGACCGTCGGCGGCCACCGCGTACGCGACGGTCGGCCCGAGCACGTGCCGTCCCCACCGCACGGCACGACCGCCGAGATCGATGCCGACCGTTTGCCCGGGCGGGATCGCGGTCGCGTACGGCCGACCGGCGTGCTCGACCCGCAGCCAGCGGCTGGTGCGAAGACGCGCGACCACGAGGTCGTAGCGGATCGGGTCCCGGTTCGAGATCGTCATGGACGCGGTGAGTTCAGTTCCCTCCGAGACGGTCGGCGTGGTCGTGGTGACCTGCACGACGGGCGCGGCGGTCGGGCGCCGCCACAGGCCGAGCGCGGCACCGAGCGCGAGTGGTGCGGCCAGCACCACCAGATCCGTACGCCGCAGGAAAACCGCACCCACGAGCAACAGTCCGGTCAGCAACACTGCCCGGCCGAACGCTCGGGTCGGCACCCAACCCGCGGTGACCTCGATCTCCGGTGGCAGATCGGTCGGCCGATCCGGCAGGTCGAGCCGCAATCGCCGCGCGACGTCGCGGTTTGACCGGTTGACCCGGCGCGCGAGAGCGGCCGAAAATGCCCGACCCAGGAGCACCATCTCGCTAGTTCCGCGGTGGCGTGCTGTAGCGGTGTTGCTCGTCGCTTGCGGCGGGTGGGCGAGCGCCGGTCGCGTAGGTTGGCATCGCACCGCTCGCCGGCGTCGGTGTCTTCGCCACGATGTCGGTGACGACCGATGCCGGATCGACTCGGCGCAGCCACACCTCGGGCTTGAGCGTCAGCCGGTGCGCCAGCGCGGAAACCGCGACTTGTTTCACATCCTCCGGAATCACGTAGTCGCGGCCGGCGAGTGCGGCTCGTGCGCGGGACAGCAGCATCAGCGCGAGCGAACCGCGAGGCGACGAGCCGACCAGGACGTGCGGGTGGTCTCGGGTCGCGGCGACCAGGCTCACCATGTAGCGGCCGATCGAGTCCTCCACCGTCACGCTCTCGAGCGCCGCTTGCATGCCGCGCAGCACCGTCGCGTTGACGTGCGCCGGCAGGTGCGCCTCCTCCTGACGGCGTTCGATGCGTCGGCGAAGCACCTCCCACTCGTCGTCGCGGTTCGGGTAGCCGAACGACACACGCAGCAGGAAGCGGTCCAGTTGCGCCTCCGGCAACGGGTAGGTGCCCTCGTATTCGATCGGGTTCGCGGTGGCCAGCACATGGAACGGCGGCTCGAGGGCGTACGTGGTGCCCTCCACCGACACCTGCTTCTCCTGCATCGCCTCGAGCAGCGCGGACTGCGTCTTCGGCGGCGTACGGTTGATCTCGTCGGCAAGCAGCAGGTTCGTGAAGATCGGGCCGGGCCGGAACACGAAGTCGTGGTTGCGCTGGTCGTAGAGGAACGAACCGGTGACGTCCGCGGGCAGCAGATCCGGCGTGAACTGCAGGCGGCGGAAGCCGATGCCGAGGACCTGGGCGAACGAGCGGGCGGTAAGCGTCTTGCCGAGGCCAGGCAGATCTTCGAGCAGCACGTTCCCGCCGGCCAAGATGCCGGCCAGCACGAGTTCGAGTGGAGCACGGTTGCCGACCACGACCGTGCCGACCTCGTCGAGGATCACCCGACCGAGCCGTCCGACCTCGTACGGCGGGATCGTCGGAATCTCGTCCGGGCCGCCGCGGACCGCCTCTCCGCTGCGGACCTCGCCGCTGCGGACCTCGTCGCCGCCGCCGCGGATCTCGGTGTCGCTCACAGTGCCTCCATCGCCGCGACGAGCGTCGCGAACTCAGTCCTGGTGACCGGCTGCGTGACCGGCACGGTGAGGAACTCCCACAACACCGGCCCGCACAGCTCACGAGCACGCTCCGGATCGGCGGCGCGGCTGACTCCGTGGCGCAGCCAGAGCCGATCCTCCACGATCTCGACCACCGCCGGCTGCACGCGGTTGCGGAACCTGTGCAGATCGTCGCGCGACCAGTCGAGCCGCTGCGACCACCGGCGTACCGCGCGGAACACTCCGTCGGCGTCCGGGATGACGTTCTGCGGCGCCGGCTCCTGCGTGTCGCGCAGCGCATCGGGCACCCGTGGCGGAGACAGGCGCCGGATCAGCTCGATCATCGCCGCGGCGGCCAGGCAGAGCGTAAGGAGCAGCGCGTACGGGACCGCCACGCCCTTGGTACGCAGAAACTCCCAGATGAACCCCGAGATCGCCACGCAAAACAGCACGGAACGGATCATGCGCGTGGTTGGCCGGCCGCGCTTCGGCTCGGTTCTGCCGAGCTCGTCCAGCTTGGTCACGTCAGCCACCTGCGCACCGGCGGGTCGCCCGGCGTCGAAGGCACGCTCGGTCTTGGCAACCCGGTGGGTAGGGCTCCGCTAAGCACGTCGTCGACGGGCGTGCCTGGCCTGGACACCAGAAGCTCGTGTCGAATGCGACCCAGCGCCGCGATTGCTTGGTCGCGCATCTGGCTGTCGATCGTTGCGGTGCTGTAGCGGGCGGCCCGATACAGGTCCGCCAGCGACGTCAACGCCGATCTGCTCACCTGATGTGCAGCGAGAAGCCGGGCGACGAAGTCGGCCGGTGCGTCGGACGCCAGCCGAGGCGTACCCGCGCGGTGCGCCACCTCCTCCAGGCGTACCCACGAGGCGATCACCGCGGCCCGCGGGTCGCGGTCGGTGGCCAGCTGCGCGATGCCTTCGTCGAGCGCCGCGATGACCTCTTCGCGGCGGACGGACAGCGCATCCGCGTCGTCGGCGGAGTCGCGCTCGACCTCGCGGATGGATAGCCAGTTGTTGCGAAGGAAGTGCCAGATCAACAGCCCAACGATCAGGAGCACGACGGCACCGGCGAAGATCGCTTCGATCCAACCGACCCACGGCGGGATCGCGAACGGCGTCACCGGCCCGCCGCTCGGGAAGGATGGCGCGTTGGACGGGGCGCCGCTGTTCCCGCTGCCGGATCCGGAGTCGCTAACGATTGGCAGCGGAATGGTGTGAACGCCGGGCGCGGCAACCGACGCCGCGAACGCCGCCAGGGCCAGGAGGCCGCCGACAATCAGCAGCGGCACCCAGCGCCGGGTGGCGTTCGAATACGTTGGCAACCGTGTCCCCGTCTGTGTGCGCGTTGCCGGTCGGCGGTCGCGTTTCAGTGCGCCGCGACCAGCGACACAGCCCGCGCCAATACGTCATCCAGCATGCTGTCGGTGAGGCGGCCGGTAAAGGTGTTCTGCTGGCTCACGTGATAACAACCCAGTAAAGCCGGCCCGCCCGAGTCACCCCGCCAGACGGCGCCATGCGCGAACGCCGGCCGCGGTCGCGGTGAAGGCGCACCATAGACCGCCGCGTACGTCGGCCACCACGCATTCCACGCAAATGCCCCGAGCGCTACCACCACCCGGAGCGTCGGTGCGATGAGTTCGAATTCGCGCCGGAGAAATGGTGCACACGTCTGGCGCTCGAGCGGCGTTGGCTTGTTGTCTGGTGGGGCACAACGGACCGCGGCGACGATCCGTGTGTCGACCAGCGCAAGCCCGTCGTCGGCCGCCACGCTCGTGGGCTGATTGGCCAGGCCAGCGCGATAAAGCGCGGCGAAGAGCACGTCACCGGAGCGGTCGCCAGTAAACACGCGACCAGTACGGTTGCCGCCATGCGCTGCCGGCGCGAGGCCAAGGATCGCGATGCGTGCGTTGGCCGGCCCGAACCCCGGCACCGGGCGGCCCCAGTAGGTCTCGTCCGCGAACGCGGCACGTTTCGTCGTCGCCACTTCTTCGCGCCAAGCGACCAGGCGCGGGCAGGCGCGACAGGCGGCGACCGCACCGTCGAGCCGCTCGAGGTTCGCGCAGCCGGACGCGATTGTCGCGACATCGTGCGCGGTGTGGGCGGCGGGCGTCGTCACCGGAGCGACCACGCAATGCCGTCGAGAATGTCGTGCTCGCTCGCGACCAACGCGTCCACGCCGGCCTCCACCATGATGGTCGCCACGATCAGCGCGCCAGCGGCGATCACGTCCGCGCGACCGGGATGCATGACGGGGATCGCGCGACGCTGTTCGGTGGTCATCGCGAGAAGTTCTTCGGTGATGCGGCGGACGTCGGCATACGCGATGCGGGCATGATGGCTGCGCGCCGGGTCGTACGCCTCGAGGTCCAACGCGATCGCGGCCACCGTGGTGACCGAGCCGGCCAGCCCGACGAGTGTGTTCGCGGTGCGGCCCGATACCGCGTCGAGCCCACGCCGTACCGACTCCCGGATGTCCCGCTCGGCGTCGGCGATCTCGGCCGCCGTCGGTGGATCGGTGGCGAAGTGGCGCTCGGTCATCCGTACCGCACCGATGTCGACGCTCATCGCGTGGTCGACGCTGCCAGTCCCGGTGACGAACTCGGTCGAGCCGCCGCCGATGTCGACGACGAGATATGGCGCTGGGCAACTCGCGGGCAGCCCGCGGACCGCGCCGTCGAAGGACAGTCGCGCCTCCTCGTCGCCGGTAACGACCTCGGGTTCGACGCCGGCGGTCGCCCGCACCATGGCACGGAACTCGGCGGCGTTGTCCGCGTCCCGGGTTGCCGACGTGGCGATCATCCGTACCCGTTGGGCGCCGAGCTTCGCGATCTCGGCCGCGTAGTCGGCCAGCGCGACGCGGGTGCGTTCGATCGCTTCCGGCGCAAGCCTCCCGGTTTGATCGACGCCGGCGCCGAGGCGGACGATCTGCATCCGTCGCGTGATGTCGCGCAGCGGCAGGGTTCGTCCGGCTCCGGCTGGCGGGAGATCGGCGACGAGCAACCGGATCGAGTTCGTGCCACAGTCGATGGCCGCGACTCGACTGCCGGCCGCGACACCGTTACCGGCCGCGACACGATCGCCGGCCGCGTGGTCCGGGCCGGTCACCGAGGATCCGGATCGGGTTCCAGGTGCAGGAGCATGCGGGTGTTGCCAAGCGTGTTCGGCTTCACGCGTTCCAGGTCAAGGAACTCCGCGACGCCTTCGTCGTACGAGCGCAGCAGCTCTTCGAAGACCTTGTGCGGCACGGCCGCACCGTCGATCGGGCGGAAGCCGAACGAGCCGAAGAACTCCGTCTCGAAGGTGAGGCAGAAGACGCGACGCACACCGAGCGCGGCCCCGGTGGCAAGCAACTCCGTGACGATGCGGTGCCCGATCTTCTGGCCGCGCGCGACAGGATCCACCGCGACGGTACGGATCTCGGCCAGGTCCTCCCACATCACGTGCAACGCGCCGCACCCGATCACGGTGCCGTCGGTTGTGCGTACCGCGACGACGAACTCCTGCACCGCCTCGTAGAGCGCCACGGTCGCCTTGGACAACAGGCGCCGCTCCACCGAATACGTATCGATCAGACGGCGGATCGAGATCACGTCTGAAGTGATCGCCCGCCGGATCGTCACGTCCATGCCCAGCAGGGTAGCCGCTACCGTTTCCACCAGTCCGCGGCCGTATCCGCCATCCGACGACACGGGTCAGTCCGCGAGACCGTCGCGGTCGTCGATGTTCACGCATGGGCCGTCGCGCCACCACGGCTCGATCATCGCGATGACCTCGTCGCCGAACGGGTTCACGCCCGCCCCGGCACCCAACGCGTGCGCCAGATGTACGTGTAGGCACTTCACGCGGCCAGGCATGCCGCCGGCCGACGTACCCGCGATCTCGGGTACCACCTCGACCGCCTCACGACGCACGAGATAGTCCTGGTGCGCGGCAAGGTACGCCGCCGCGAGCGCCGGATCGTCCGCCAGTCGCGCCGACATCTCCTTCATCACGCCGGCCGACTCGAGCGTGCTGCACGCGGACACCGCGCGCGGGCACGTCAGATAGAACAGCGTCGGGAACGGTGTGCCGTCGGCCAGCCGGGGCATCGTGGCCACCACGTCCGGCAATCCGCACGGACACCGATGCGCGATCGCCCGGGTCCCGCGCGGATAACGTCCGAGCTGTTCGCCGACGATCGCGCGGTCGGCATCGGTCGCCGGCTCGTCCATCGGCGGTGGCACATCGGCTCGCCGCGTCACGGTCCGTCCGGATGATCCGCGCTGCGCAGCGTCGACCAGAGTGCGCCGTACCAGGTGGTCGATTTCTTCGCGGCGGCGGACGACCCGCTCGTCGACGCGGGCTGCGGCGCGGGCAACACGACATACGCCTTCGTGCCCGGCTGGACCATCTGGAACCGCGCCCGCGCTTGGGCCGCGACGTAGGCCGGGTCGTTCCACTTCGCCGACTCGGACGCCAATTGGCCGATCGTCGCGCGCTGCTTCGCCTGCGACAGCATCAGTTGCTCGATCTGGGCGCGCTGATCGAGATATAGCCGGACCGGATAGGCGTACGCCAACATCAGCGCAAGCAGCACCAAGCCCAGCGCGGTCGCCCGGCCGGTAGCCCGGCGGGGCTGTTCGGCATTCGTACGCGTGGCCGTGTCCGCGGCCGCGGCGCGCCGCGCGGTCGCCGGTCGCGACGTCGAGCGGTTCGTGTCACGGCCGGTGCGCAGCACGACTGTCGGTTGCGTGGCAACCGTGTCGACTCGACTCGCGGCGGTCGCGCGACTGCGAGTTCCGCGGCTTGGGCCACGTCCGCCCCGCGATCGCGGACTGCTCGACGCCGCACGCGCGCCCGGACGCTGACCGCTCGGTGTCCGGCGCTCGGCCATCGACGTACCCCCAAATGGTTTCGGCTCGCGCGCCGCCACGCGCAAGCGCACGGATTGGCCGGCCACGGCAAATGAGCGCAGCCGTCCGCCAATCGTGCAAGCATTGCGTCCCTTACGCGGAACGGTACCGCGGGAACGCGGCCGCACCGGCGAACCGCGCCGCGTCGCCCAACTCCTCTTCGATGCGCAACAACTGGTTGTATTTCGCGACGCGCTCGGATCGGGCCGGCGCACCGGTTTTGAGCTGTCCGGTGCCGGCGGCGACCGCGAGATCCGCGATCGTGGTGTCCTCGGTCTCGCCGGAGCGGTGGCTCATCATCGTCCGGAAGCCAGCGCGGTGCGCGAGATCCATCGCGTCGAACGTCTCGGTGAGCGATCCGATCTGGTTCACCTTGATGAGGACCGCGTTCGCGGCCTTCTCCGCGATGCCGCGCGCGATGCGCGTCGGGTTCGTAACGAACAAGTCGTCGCCCACGATCTGGATGCGATCGCCGAGTTCGGCCGTCATCGCGGTCCAACCGGCCCAGTCGTCCTCGGACAACGGGTCCTCGATGGACACGATCGGGTAGGAGTCGAGCAGTCCGGCGTAGTACTTGACCATGTCGTCGCTCGATCGCGCGGCGCCCTCGAACGCGTACGCCCCATCGCGGTGGAACTCCGTCGCGGCGACGTCGAGCGCCACGACGATGTCCGTGCCGAACGAGAATCCGGCGTTCCCGATCGCCTCGCCGATCGCGTCCAGCGCGGCGGCATTGGCCGGCAGGCTCGGCGCGAAGCCGCCTTCGTCGCCAAGACCGGTCGCGAGACCCTTGCGCTTGAGTACGGCTTTCAGCGCGTGGTAGGTCTCCGCGCCCCAGCGCAGCGCCTCACGGAACGTCGGGGCGCCGATCGGCGCAATCATGAACTCCTGGATGTCGACGTTCGAGTCGGCGTGCGCGCCACCGTTGAGGATGTTCAGCATCGGCACCGGCAGCAGATGCGCGTTCGGCCCGCCGAGGTAGCGGAACAGGCTGAGCTCGGCCGAACTCGCCGCCGCCTTCGCCACCGCGAGCGAGACACCGAGGATCGCGTTCGCGCCGAGGCTGGACTTGTCCGGCGTACCGTCGATGTCGATCATCTTCTGGTCGATGGTGCGCTGGTCGCTCGCCTCGTACCCGATGATCTCCGGCAAGATGCGGTCTTCGACGTTCACGACCGCCTGTTCGACGCCCTTGCCGCCGTACCGGGACGCATCGCCGTCGCGCAGTTCGCTCGCCTCGAATGCGCCGGTGGATGCGCCGGACGGGACCGCGGCCCGCGATGTCGTACCGTCGTCGAGGCCTACCTCCACCTCTACGGTCGGGTTGCCACGCGAGTCCAGGATCTCCCGAGCGACGATTGCTTCGATGGTGGCCAATGTGGGCTCCTCACGTCAGTCCCGGCGTGGGCGGCGCGTTGCCTCGTTCGGCGCGTTGCCGTGCTCGGCGTATTTGCCGTGCTCGGTGCGCACCGGCTCGGTCGTCGCCGCCCTCGGTCGTCGATATGTCGATGTGGCGCATGGCCTGAGCCGGAGCGCCGCGTGGCGGGCGTGCGGCGATGGTCGCCACGCTGCAACCGATGCCGTGGGTGAGCGTATCGGGCCGCCGAGGCCCAGCCGCGACCGGCTCGGCATCTGTCACACGGCCGTTCAGAATTGCCTTCGCATTGCATCACAAAATCGACAACCGGGTTGCGAGCTACCGGATGTGGCCGCCAGATTAGGGCAGTGACCGCCGTCCCCCCACCGTCTCGGTCGCACCGTTGGCTGGGCGTCCTTCTCGGCGGATTCGGTTGGGCGCCAAGGGTTGCGCGGTCAATTCCGACCGCAACCGGTCGTCGACAGTTCGTCAAGATCGCAGCCGCGGCGGGCGTCTTGGCGCTCGGCACCGTGACAGCCGGCTGCGGGACTGTCGCCTCGGGCGGTGAGACGAGCGGCAACCAGGAGTTCGTCGACGGGATGGCCGCCCAACTCAGCGCGGCGAGTTCGCTCGCATATACCGCGGTGTATTCGTTGAACGGCGGCGGGACTGGCACGATCGCGCAGCAGCCCTCGACCGGGCAGGCGTCCTACACGTACCCGACCGGGATGACGCTCGTGACAAATGACGGCGCGACCGTGTGCCCGCTGAGCGCATCGCAGCCCGCACCGCCGTGCACGGTCTACAGCTCGGTCGACGCCGCCGCGCCGGACATCGCACGCGGCGGCCTGATTCGGCCGGAGTCGGTGATCACGATGTTGTCGACGGCGGCGTTGGACCGTGACGCGATCGTGTCGGAGCATGACAGCACGATCGCCGGTACGTCGGCCGCGTGCATCACGATCACCAGTGAGTCCGAGTCCGGCGGCCAGTACGACACGTGTGTCACGCCGGACGGCCTGCTCGGATCGTTCCAGGGCACGTGGGACGGTGCCGAGGTGGACGTCACCATGGTCAGCTTCTCGAAGACCGTTTCGGCGGACGCTCTCAAGCTGCCGACCGGCGCGAGGGTGACCCCGGCGGCAAGCGCGTCACCGAGCGCGCCCTGATGCGTCGCAGCGCTGCGTCGCCGTGTTCCGCGACCCGGCGGCGCATCGCGCTAGGCGGCGGCGCATCGCGCTAGGCGGCGGAGCGTTGCGCTACGCGGCGGGAGCCAGACCAAGCAGGGTACGGAGGTGGCGCGGCGGCGGTGATCCGTGCGCAAGCATCCGGTCGTGCCAGTCGAGCAGCCCGACACCATCCGGTCGGGCCCGACCGATCGCGCTCATTTCCGAATAGCCCACGAAGTAGGTCGACAGTTGCGTCGACGTCAACGTGGCGCGGCGCCACTTGCCGGCCGCCTCGCCCTCTTCCTGGAACCCGCGCAACATCATGCTCGCCATCGCCTCGTCCTGCGACATGTCGGAACAGTGCACCATCTGATCGAGGACGGCGTTCAACGTCGCGCGCAACGCGGTCTTGAGTTGCTGAAGCTTGAGCGGCAGTCCGCCATAGCCGGCTTCGGCCATGACCTCCTCCGCGTAACACGCCCAGCCCTCCACGAACGGTCCAGAAAAGCCGAGCGCGCGTACCTTCGACGTGCCGCGATAGCGGCGCGCATGCGCGAGTTGCAAGAAGTGACCGGGCGTCGCCTCGTGCATCGTCAAGTCGCGGACCATATCGTCGTTGTACTCGCGATAGAACGACTCGACGCGGTCCGGCGACCACATGCTCGGAGTCGGCGAGATGCAGTAGAACGTCGGAACGTTCGCGGTCTCCAGCGGACCGGGTGGGTCGCAATATGCCACCGACACGCCGCGTGCGTACTCCGGCATCTCCTTGACGATGCACGGATCGTCGACGAGCGACACGAGCTCGAATTGCCGTACGAATTCGGTGGTGTCGGCAAGTGCGTCGGCGGCCCGCCGGACGATCGTCTCGTTGTCCGGCCGGCGCTCGGCGCACTCGGCGAAGGCACGGCGTACGGTGTCGTCGTCGTACGGTCCGCCGACCATCGCCACCGCCGTCTCGCGCAACTGCGTACCCAATTCGGCGAGCCGCTGTTGCGCCGCCGCGAGCACCTGTGCGGCGGACAGCTCGGTGTCGAGCGTGTGCCACAACCGAGCCTCCCAGACGCGCCGGCCGAGCCGCGGACTCGGTCGGTCGACGTCTCGTGCCGCCTCGGCGCGCAGCCAACCACTGAACTCCTCGAGCGCCACGACCGCGTGGGCGGTCAAGTCGGCGAGGTCGGGCGCCGCTCCCGGTACGTCGGCCGCGAGCCGCGCTACGCCGTCGCGCACCAGCGCAGCCGTACCGGCGAATTGCTCGGCGCCCGTTTCGACGTGCACCTGCGGCATGTTGTGCAGCACGGTACGCGCGGTGTCGAGCGCGTCCGGGATCGCACTCAACCGCGCGGCAAGGCTCGCGAGCCGGACCTCGGCCGGCGCGCTCGGTCGTTCGATCAACGCTTCGAGCAGCGCACCTGGGTTGTGTACCAACGGATTCCACGCATATTCGCGCACCTCGGTGAGCTCGAACAGGTCCCGGTCCACGCGCGCCTGGAGGATCGCATGGTCGACCTGCTCGGCGACGTCGAGCTCGTCGACATCGGCCGCGGCGAGTGCATCCGAGGCCTCGCGGAGCATGGTGACGCGCGCCGCCACGGCGTCCGCGGAGAAGTCGTCCAAACGATCGTCGAAGCGGTGATCGCCCGCAACCATCGCGGCACTTGGGCTCGCCGCGAACAGCGCATCGACGACGCGATCGGCGAGCGGCGCGAACTGCGGGGGCATACCGTCAACCTACCGAAGCAGCAGCCTGCGGCGGCGAAACCGCCCCGGTGTCCGTGAGCGTGGCGTGCACCGTCCACAGTCGATGTCGGTCGCGGCGTGCGCGATAGTCAAGCGCGCCTACCGCTCGGACGCTCGGTCCGACGCCTCGCGAGCGGGCGCCGCATCGTCCGACGCCGCGCCGTCCGACGCCGCGCCGTCCATTTCCGCGCCGGCCGCGCTACGCAGGCGCGCGAGCGCGACGCGGCGCAACTCGGCCTCCGCGTCGAGACCGGCCGCGGTGGCCTCCGCGACCAGTGCCCACAAGCGCTCACCCAGATCCGCCCCGCTGCGGTCGGCGTCGTCGTCAAGCCTGAGACCGGCACGCGCCGCCCGCTTCTGGATCTTCGCGGCTAGCGACAGCGCCGGCTGTCCGACGACGATCCCGTCCATCACACCGCGACCGGCGCGCTCCGCCCGTTTGATCTGTTCCCACTGCTCGGTGATCGCTTCGACGGTCTCCACGTTGGCATCGCCGAACACGTGCGGATTGCGGCGCACCATCTTGTCGACCAGACCGCCCGCCACGTCGTCGATCGTCCAGGCCCGACCATCCGGCCGATCCTCGGCGAGACGCGCGTGCAGAACGACTTGCAGCAGCACGTCGCCCAACTCGTCACGAAGCGCGTCGAGGTCGTCCGCCTCGATCGCGTCGACTGCCTCGTACGCCTCCTCGATCATGTACGTCGCGAGACTCCGGTGGGTCTGCTGCCGTTTCCACGGATCACCGCCCGGCGAGGCGAGGCGATCCATCACGGCCACGACATCCAGGAGGCGCGCGCCGGTCGGGTCCCAGGATCCGTACGCCACGGTCATCTCCGCCGCTGAGGGATCCCGAGCAAGGCGCAGCCCGAGCGTGCGGGCCATCGGTGCGTCGCCGGCCGGACCAGCGAGCCAAACGACGGTTTCGTGCTGCGCCACGGCATCGAGGAGGTCATCCACGCCGCGGTCGGTCACCGTCACGGTCCCGCCCGCGCGACGCACGGCCGTCGCTTGCTCGCCGTCCGACGCGGTGAGAACTGGATTTGCGCGTACGAGATCCCACGCCGCCGCCGTCATCAGCCCGGCGGGCATCCGTGGCGACGTCACGAGGAACACGATCCGCCCGGGCATTGGTGTCCTTACGGCGCGGCCGCGCCCGGCTGAGCGTCACTCGAGCCCGACGCGTCGCTCGGCGGTGCGGCGATCGCGTCGATCGTGTTGGTCGTCACGCCGAGGATCGTGTGCTCGCCACCCTGTTGGTCGCTGACCTGCAAGGTGGGGATCTGGAACCCGAAGTTCGGCTCGCCGGCCACCGGCGTCGGGATGTAGCGCGGGCTCACATCGACGTCGTACGTCTTGCCAACGTTCGCCAGCAGCCGCGTTGCGCTGATCGACTGGCCGAGCCCCTGCAGACCCTGCAGCGTCGGCTTCACCTGAGCGAACGTGGCGGTCGTGAGGCCCTCGTCCTTGACGCGTTGGTAGATCGACATCAGTTCCGCGTTGGTGGCAACGGCCGCCGGGAGGTTTGCGGTCAACTGCTCGATATAAGCCTGGTACGTGAACCGAGTGCGCAGATACGAGTCGGACGCCGGCACCTTGTTCGACGAGATCAACTGGTCGAGTTTCTGCTGTGCCTCGCCGAGCGGGTCACCGTTCGTACTGAACCGCTTGTCCGATTTGTGGTCGTTAAGGAACCGCCTGAGCACCTGGATGGACACCATGTACTGCAGGATGCTCTGCCGGCAGCCCAGCTCGCCGCCGCAGAACGCGGAAAGCGCCGTGGCGCGATCGAACGGCGGCGCGGCTTGCCCGTTGGCGGCCGCTTGCTGCGACGAGAATCGCTTCAGATCCGTGACAAGCGACGGAACCTCGGCGTTGACCTGCGCGTCGGTGATGCGGGTGTTGGCGACGAACGCGGCGGTCCCGGGCTCCGAACGGCAGCCGGCGAGCACGCCAACGGCGAGCAGACCCATGACGACGACGGCGGCGAGTCGACGTCCGGCTCGCCCATGTTGCGCCATCGGCACCCTCACGTTCGTTCCTCTCCACCTGGTGGTCTCCCACCGGCCGCTGACACTGCGCCCGTCACTGTCTCACGCCCGCACCCCCCGACCCCCACCCGGGTCCGAACCCCGACGTGGCGTCGCTACGCGCCGCCGCCACGTCACCGTCCCCCGTACCAGGGAACCTCGAAAGCCTTAACCCTCACGGCACGGCGCCACCCCGCCGCGCGACAGGCCCGGGGCTACCGTGCGTCCGCGCAGACCTAGATGCCCTCCCCGTCAAGCGGGCGCACGGCAGCCCCGGGCCCTAGACCGCAACCGGGTCACCAACGACCGTCGTCAACAACTCCGTAGCCCATTCCAGAACCGCCGCGTCGCGCAGCACCTCGCCACCGACGCGACTCGTCGTCGGCCGCGGCAAGGACACCTGATCGGATGCCGACTTGTAGACGGCACCCGGATAGAAGCGGGACAGGCGCAACTGCTTGGACTCGGGCAGTACGAGCGGCGAGAAGCGCACGTGACGGCCCTGCAACGACACGTCGGTGACGCCGTACGCCCTGGCGAGCAGCCGGAACCGCGCCACCGCGACCAGGTTCGCCACGGGTTCGGGCGGTGCGCCGTAGCGGTCGGTCATCTCCGCGACCACCTCGTCGAGCGCCGCTTCGTCGCGGATCTCGGCGAGCTTGCGGTACATCTCCAAGCGCAGCCGCTCAACGGAGATGTAGTCGTAGGGCAGGTGCGCGTCGACCGGCAGGTCGATCTTGACGTCGGCGATCTCCTCCGGGCGTTCGCCCTTGAACTCCGCGACCGCCTCGCCCACCATCCGGACGTAGAGGTCGAAGCCGACGCCCTCGATGTGGCCGGACTGTTCGCCGCCAAGCAGGTTGCCAGCGCCGCGGATCTCGAGGTCCTTCATCGCGACGTACATGCCGGCGCCGAGTTCGGTGTGCTGTGCGATGGTGGCGAGCCGCTCGTGTGCCTGCTCGGTCAGCGGCTTGTCCGGCGGGAAGAGGAAATAGGCGTACGCCCGCTCGCGGCCGCGTCCGACCCGGCCGCGGATCTGGTGCAACTGCGCGAGTCCGAGCAGATCCGCCCGCTCCACGATCAGCGTGTTGGCGTTCGGGATGTCGATGCCGGACTCCACGATCGTGGTGCAGACCAGCACGTCGTATTCCTTCTCCCAGAACGAGACCATGACCTTCTCGAGCGCGTCCTCGCCCATCTGCCCGTGTGCCACGCCGACGCGCGCCTCGGGTACGAGCTCACGCAGCTTCCGGGCCGCCTTCTCGATCGACTCGACCCGGTTGTGGAGGTAGAAGACCTGACCGTCGCGGAGCAGCTCGCGATGGATCGCGGCGGCCACCTGCTTGTCGTCCTGCCGTCCGACGTACGTCAGGACCGGGTGCCGTTCCTCCGGTGGCGTCGCGATGGTGGACATCTCGCGGATGCCGGTGATCGCCATCTCGAGCGTGCGCGGGATCGGAGTCGCCGACATGGTCAGTACGTCGACCGCGGTACGCAACTGCTTGAGCGCCTCCTTGTGCTCGACGCCGAACCGCTGTTCCTCGTCGACGACGATCAGCCCGAGCTGCTTGAACCGGGTCGCACGTTGGAGCAGCCGGTGCGTACCGATGATGATGTCGGCGGTGCCGTCAGCCGCCCGGTCCAGTGTGATCTCGGCTTCCTTCGCGGTCTGGAACCGGGACAGCTGGCGGATCTCGACCGGGAACTGTGCCATCCGCTCGGAGAACGTGTTGAAGTGCTGCTGCGCGAGCAACGTCGTGGGGACCAGGATGGCGACCTGCCGGCCGTCCTGCACCGCCTTGAACGCGGCGCGTACCGCGATCTCGGTCTTCCCGTAGCCGACGTCGCCGCAGATCAGCCGGTCCATCGGGATCGCGCGGCGCATGTCGGCCTTCACGTCCTCGATCGCGGAGAGCTGGTCGGGTGTCTCCTGATACGGGAACGCGTCCTCCAGCTCGCGCTGCCACGGCGAATCCGGGCCGAACGCATACCCCGGCGAGCTTTGTCGGGCGGCGTAGAGCTGGATGAGTTGCGCTGCGATCTCGCGCACCGCCTTGCGAGCGCGCTGCTTCGACTTCGCCCAGTCGGAGCCGCCGAGCTTGTGCAGCGTCGGTGTCTCGCCGCCGACGTATCGCGACAGTTGGTCGAGTTGATCTGTTGGTACGAATAGGCGGTCGGCCGGCTGGCCGCGCTTGGACGCCGCGTACTCGATGACGAGGTATTCCCGCTCGGCACCGTTGACCGTGCGCTGTACGAGTTCCACGTAGCGGCCGATGCCGTGCTGTTCGTGCACGACGAAGTCGCCGGCGCGCAGCTCCAACGGGTCGATCTGGTTGCGCCGCCGGCTCGGCAGCTTGCGCATGTCTCGCGTGGTCGCGCCGCGGCCGCCGGAGATGTCCGTACCGGTGACGATGGCCAGCCGCGCGACCTCGTCGACGAATCCGTTCAGCAGCTCGCCACACGTGACCAACGGCACGCCGATCGACGGCGCGCTCGTCACGTCGTCGGTGAGGACGGCCCCGATGCCGGCATCGCGCAACACCTCGACCGCGCGGTTCGCCGGACCATGTCCCTCGAACACGAGCACGACGCGCCAGCCGTCGCCGCTCCATCGCTTGACGTCGTCCACCACGCGGCCGCCGTCGCCGTGGTAGAGCGGCACCGGCTGGGCGGCGAGCGCGTAGACCCGACCGACGTCCGGTGCGATGTCGGACAACGTGTCCAACTCGCCTTCGAGCCACGGCGCCTCCTCCAGCGCCGTCGGGCCGGGCTCGTCGACCGCGACACCGAACGGCGCGGTCGTCCACCACGGCATGCCGAGGTCCGCGGCGGTCGCCCGTACGTCGGCGAGGCTCGCGAACGCGACAGCGCCGGTGTCCACGGGGGCTTGGCCCCCGCCGGCGGCCGCCGCCCAGCTCGCCGCCAAGAACTCCGCACTCGTACGGACGAGGTCATGCGCCCGCGTACGGATCCGCTCCGGGTCACACAGCAGCACATGCGTGCGGGTCGGCATGCAGTTGACCAGCAACTCGACGCTATCGCTGCCGTTGAGCAAGGCCGGAGCGAGCGACTCCATGCCCTCCACCGGGATGCCCTCGGCAAGACGGTCCAGGATCTCGGACAGCTCCGGGTGCTGTGCGGCCAGTTCGGCGGCACGCTGGCGTACCTCGGGCGTCAGCAGCAGCTCGCGACACGCCGGCGCCCACAGTCGCTCGACCTTCTCGATGGTGCGTTGGTCGGCCACCGCGAACGTACGGATCTCCTCGACCTCGTCGCCCCAGAACTCGACGCGCACCGGGTGCTCGTCGGTCGGCGCGAACACGTCGAGCAGCCCACCACGAACGGCGAACTCGCCTCGCTTCGTCACGAGGTCGACGCGTGCATAGGCGAGCTCGGCGAGGCGGCGTACCACGCCGTCGAGATCAGCGGTGGTTCCGGTGCTGAGCTCGATCGGCTCGAGATCGCCGAGGCCGCGCAGCTGAGGCTGGAGCACCGATCGCACCGGGGCGACTACGACCCGGATCGGTCCGCGCGCCGGGTCGTCGGGGTCGGGATGGGCGAGCCTACGCAGCACACCGAGGCGGCGGCCAACCGTGTCGGACCTCGGTGACAAGCGCTCGTGCGGGAGTGTCTCCCAGGATGGATAGACCGCGACTTCGTCGGCCGGAATCAGGTCGCGCAGCGCCAGGGCAAGGTCCTCAGCCTCGCGGCTCGTTGCCGTCACCGCGAGCACCGGGCGACCGCCGCCGGCGGTGTCGGCTCGCCCGCCAGTCGCCGCTGCGTCCCGGGCGATCGCGGCGTCCCGGGCGATCGCGGCCACGATGAACGGCCGCATCGCCGGTGGTGCGGTGACGTCGACCTGATCGCCGGCCGGTCCGCCTTGGTGCGCAAGTTCTGCAACGCTCGACAACGCGACGTCGTCGAGCGCGGCCGTCAACAGGCCGGTAAGCCTCATCGTTGTTCGGTGCTCCGTTCCGGGGATCTGCCCGTCGTCCGGTCACGTGCGCGCGGCGAAACCTCATTCGGGCACGCACGATTTGCCCCGGCGCCCAAAGGACGGGGGTACCGCACAAGCGTATGTCACGCCGAGGCGAACTGCCCGCTGCATTACGCGCGCGCTCAAGGCCGCCCGGATCGCGGCTCTGCGGGCCCCGGCACGTACCAGCCGGCAACGGGGCTAGCATGGCCTCAGCCGGACAGCGCAGTCCTCGACGACGCTGCAGATTCGAGCAGGAGCGCCCGGTGATTTCAGAGAAGCCATCCGCTGTCGGCGACCCGCCGGCATCGCCAAGCGGCGAGCTCGGGGCGGACGCGGCCACTGCCCTCCGTGCCGACATCCGGCGCCTCGGCGCATTGCTCGGACAGACATTGGTCCGCCAGGAGGGCCAGGCGCTGCTCGATCTGGTGGAGCGCGTTCGAGCACAGGTCCGCACCGATCCAGCCGCCGCGGCCCGCGCGCTCGCCTCGGTGGATGTGACGACGGGTACCCAGTTGGCCCGCGCCTTTTCGACGTACTTCCATCTGGCGAACATCACGGAGCAGGCGCACCGGGCCCGTGATCTCTCCCGGCGGCGCGCCCGCCACGGCGGGTGGCTGGATGCCGCGGCCCACGACATCGCGGCCAAGGGCGTCGCGGCCGACGACATCGCCGCCGCGGCACGGCGACTCGCGATCCGGCCGGTGTTCACCGCGCATCCGACCGAGGCGGCGCGACGATCCATCCTGTCGAAGCTGCGCGCCATCGCCGACGAACTGGACGCCGAGGCAGCGCGCGCCGCGCTCTACGGTGCGGCGGCCGGCAGCGGTACGCCAGCCGACGCCCGACTCGCGGAACTGATCGACTTGCTGTGGCAGACCGACGAACTCCGTGTGGACCGGCCGGATCCGGCCGACGAGGCGCGCAACGCCGTCTACTACCTGCGGGACCTGTACGCCGACGCGGCGCCACAGGTGCTCTCCGACCTCGCGGATACGTTGCTCCGGCTCGGCGTACAGACCGCGCCGACCAGCCGGCCGTTGACGTTCGGTACCTGGATCGGTGGCGACCGCGACGGCAACCCCTACGTCACCGCGCGGGTGACCCGGGACGTGTTGCGCATCCAGTACGAGCACGGCATCCAGGCCGCCGAGGCGGCGATGGACAAGCTGATCCAGGCGATCTCGGTGTCGCGACGGCTCCGGCCGGTCTCGCTGGACCTGTCCGCGTCGCTCGCCGCCGATCTCGACGCGCTGCCTGAGGTCGCGCCGCGGTTCCGCCGGGTCAACGCGGAGGAGCCATATCGGCTGAAGCTGCGATGCATCAAGGCGAAGCTTGCGAACACACGGGCCCGGCTCGCGTCGGGTGCGCCACGGGCGGCCGGCCGCGACTACCGCGGCACCAGCGAACTGATCACCGACCTCGAGCTGATGCGGGCGTCGTTGGCGCGCAACGCCGGGCAACTGGCCGCCACGGGTACGCTCGCCGCGGTCATCCGTACCGTTGCGGCGTTCGGGCTTCAGCTCGCCACCCTGGACGTCCGAGAGCACGCCGACGCGCACCACGCGGTGCTGGCGCAACTGTTTTCGCGCGCCGGAGTCTCGGCGGATTACGCCCGCCTGACGCGATCGCAACGCACCGATCTGCTCGCCGAGGAGCTCGCCGGTCGCCGGCCGCTCTCCGGCGTGGACAACGGGCTGTCCGAGAGCGCTCGCAAGACGTTCGACGTGTTCGCCACCGTTCGAGATGTCCAGGAACAGTTCGGCATGGAGGCGATCGAGTCGTACATCGTCTCGATGACGCGTGGCGTCGACGACGTACTCGCCGCGGTGGTTCTCGCTCGCGAGGCCGGCCTTGTGGACGTGACCGGTGAGAGTGCGCGGATCGGCTTCGTACCACTGCTCGAGACGATCGGCGAATTGCGCCACGGCGGCGAGGTGCTCGACGAGTTGTTGTCGATCCCCGCGTACCGGCGGATCGTGCACGCCCGCGGCGATATCCAGGAGGTGATGCTCGGCTACTCCGACTCGAACAAGGAGGCCGGCATCACGACCTCGCAGTGGACGATCCACCGTGCGCAACGAGCGCTACGTGACGCGGCGGCCAAGCACGGCGTACGGCTGCGGCTCTTCCATGGCCGCGGCGGTACGGTCGGCCGTGGCGGCGGGCCGACCCACGAGGCGATCCTGGCGCAGCCGTACGGCACGCTCGACGGCCCGATCAAGGTGACCGAGCAGGGCGAAGTGATCAGCGACAAGTACACGATCCCCGCGCTGGCCCGCGAGAACCTGGAACTGACCGTCGCGGCGGTGCTTACCGCGACGCTGCTGCACACCGAGCCACGTCAGCCGGCACGCGCGCTGTCCACCTGGGACACGGCGATGGACGTGGTGTCGGAGGCGGCGTTCGCGGAATATCGGCGCCTCGTCGAGAACCCGGACCTGCCCGCCTACTTCTGGGCGGCCACCCCGTCCGAGTTGCTCGGGCAGTTGAACATCGGCTCGCGGCCGTCCCGGCGACCGGAGTCCGGCACTGGTCTTAGCGGCCTGCGCGCGATCCCGTGGGTGTTCGGCTGGACACAGTCCCGTCAGATCGTGCCGGGGTGGTTCGGTGTCGGCACCGGTCTCGCCGCCGCGCGCCGTGCCGGCCTCGGCGACGTACTCGCCGAGATGTTCGGCCGTTGGCAGTTCTTCCAGACGTTCGTGTCCAACGTCGAGATGATGCTCGCCAAGACCGACCTCACCATCGCCGGGCGGTACGTGGCGACCTTGGTACCGCCCGATCTCCAGCCGATCTTCGACGTGATCACGGCCGAATACGACCTCACGTGTGCCGAGATCCTGGCGATCAGCAACGAGTCGACGACGCTGGGACGGCAGCCGTCGCTCGCCCGTACCCTTCAAGTCCGCGACACGTACCTGGAGCCGCTACACCACCTGCAGGTCGCGTTGCTGGCGAAATACCGCGCGTCGCTTGCCGAGCCGGGCTCCGGTCGCGCGTCCACCACCGATCCGGCCCTCGAGCGCGCGCTCCTCACCACGGTCAACGGCATCGCCGCCGGGATGCGCAACACCGGCTGAGCGGTCGACACGACGCCTGCTGTCCGGGCGCTTGGTCCACAGGCGCCCTCGCCGTCCCCAGGTCTGATCTGCTGGGCAGCGACCCCGGACGGCAGACGGGCACACTCAGTGCGTGTCGAGACCGCCGCACCAACCGCCGCGGCTGCTTCGTGGTCCATTCCGCGGCGCCGACGCGATCGCGTCCGGCCAGGTCTCCAAGAGCCAGTTGCGCGGGCGCTCCTGGCGCCGTCTCTACCCCGACGTCTACGTGAGCGCCGCAATGGAGCTCACGCCGGTCATGCGCATTCAAGCCGCGGCGCTGTGGCTGCCGAAGGATTCGGTCATCACTGGTCGATCCGCGGCCCAGCTTTGGGGCGTTCAGCTCGGCGATGAAGACACTCCGGTCGAGGCACTGTGCGCCACCCGAGTTCGAGTCCCGCCGGGCCTTGCGATCCGGATCGGGCGCATACCAGCGGATGAGATCGCGTTTCGACGCGGCCTCGTGGTTACCACGCCCGGGCACACCGCATGGGAGATCGGCCGCGCCCTCCCGCAGCCGGAGGCAATCGGCTGGATCGACGCGTTGGCGCGACGAAAGCACCTGAGCAACCGCGAACTGCGAGCCCACGCCGACCTTCACCGAGGTGAGCCGGGCAGCCGGCGAGCCACGCTGACGCTTGCGCAGGCCGACGCGCGTGCCGAATCCCCACCCGAGTCCCGACTGCGGGTGGCCTTCGCGACGGCAGGTCTGCCGACGCCCGTGCCGCAGTTCAGCGTCATAATCGCCGGCTACTTCGTCGCTCGCGTCGATCTCGCGTGGCCGGCATGGCGCTTCGCCGTCGAGTACGACGGACGGTGGCACGCCGACCGCGCCCAGCTGCACCGCGATCGGGTACGAGATCGAGAGCTTTCCGCCGCGGGCTGGTTCGTCTTCCATGTCACCCGTGAGGACATGCACGACATGCCCCGCCTAGTCGGACAAATTACCGCGTTGCTGCGGTTGCGACGGGATGCGATCGGTGCGTGATCCGCGATCTTGTAACACATGCGCTGTTATCGCGCCCGGATTCCAGCACATGTGTTACAAGATCGCGTTTCACGACCGGCGCGATCGGCCGCGCAACTATCAGCGCGACGGAGGCAGCGTCAGCTCGTCTCGCCGGTGAGCGTGAACGACTTCAGGCGATTGATGCCGAGCCACGCACCGCCGACCGTGAAGACGATCGCCATGATCACCGCACTGCGTACGGACACGGTCGGGTCCAGCAATCCGCCGCCGCCGATCCGGTCCGCGAACGTCACCGCGTACGCCTCGATGGACAGCACGCCACCGCTGGTCAGCAAGTGCGTGAGCAAGCCCTCCCAGATCAGGATGTAGACGAGACCGATCAGGACGGGTCGTCGCGACACGAGGCTGAGCGCAACGAACAGCGTGCAGTAGCAGATCGACGCGACCACCGCGCCGACCGCCAGCCCGATGCCAAATTGCGTACCGTTCGCGATCGCGCCCACCACGAACATCGTCGCGCCGGTGGTCACCGCGGTCACGGCCGCCGCGACGACGAGCTTCGCGAGCAGGACCTCCTGACGTGGCAACGGTTTGGTGAGGATGTGCACGATCGTGCCGTCGTCGATCTCCGAGCCGATCACGCTCGCACCGATCACGAGTGCCATCACCGGCACCACGGCGCCGAAGCCGAGCCCTTGCTCGATCGGTCCGATCCACTCGGTCGCGTTCGGATCGTGCAGGTGGCCCAGCAGTGTCAGGCCGAGCAGGATCGCCGGCAACGGCAACAACAGCCAGACGCGTTTGCGGCCGAGCAGGCTCCGCAACGTGAGCCCGGCAATCGTCATGTTCACCGTGACACCACTCCCCCAAGGCCGACCGCGTGAATCCGCGCGCGGTTGTCCCGCCGATCGGCGCTCATGACGCCACCAGATAGGCGAACACGCTTTCCAGCGACTCGTCGGACGGTCGTAGCTGCGAGACTCGTACGCCTTCGCGGATCGCGATCCGCGGCAGCGCCCGGGTGAACGAGCCGTAGTCGCTGGCCCGCACCGCGAGCCCACCGCTGGCGACGTCGATGCCCGCGACCGAGTCCTCGCGCAGCAGTGCGACGGCAAGCCGACGGTCGTCGGATGACCGGATCGCGAACACGTGCGGCCGATGCGTCATCAGCCGCCGGATGGTACGGAAGTCGCCGGAGGCGGCCAGGCGACCAGACACGATCACCTGTACGGTGCCGGAGATCTGCTCGACTTCCTCGAGGATGTGCGACGAGAACAACACCGTGTTGCCGGCCGCGCCCATGGTGTGCAGCAGGTCCATCATGTGCAGCCGCTGGCGCGGATCCATGCCGTTGAACGGTTCGTCGAGCAGCAGCACGGGCGGCTCGTGGACGAGGGCCGCGGCCACCCGTACGCGTTGGCGCATGCCCTTCGAGTACGTCTCGATCCGGCGGTCGGCCGCCTCGGTCATCTCGACGAGTTCGATGGCATGCCGGGCAGCCGTACGAGGTGCCGGCAACTTGTGCATCCGCGCGCTCGCGAGCACGAACTCGTACCCGGTCAGGAAGCCGTGCACCGCCTCGCGCTCGACGACGAGCCCGATCTTGCGATAGATATCCGGGTGGCGCCACGTCGGCTCGCCATCGAGCGTGACCGTGCCACGTGAGGGCGGAAGGAAGCCGGACATCATGTGCAGCACCGTGGTCTTGCCGGCGCCGTTCGGGCCGAGCAGACCCGTGATGCCGGGGCCGAGCGACATCGTGACGTCGTTGACGGCGACGACGTTGCCATACCACCGCGAGGCCGCCGCGAGGTCGATGGTGCTCATGCTCCGACTCCCTGTCCAAGCGCTGCGGGGGGCGCCGCGACGACGGCGCTCATACGCTCACCCGCCGATACCGCACCAACAACAGAGCCACCGCGACGGCGGTCATCAGAACCGTGACCGTCAGGTACGCCGGGCCGAAGCCGGCCACATCCGTAAACGGAATGCGATATGCCCACTTCTTGAGTCCCTCGAGGAGGTCGGGCGGACTCAGCATGTTTCCGATGTTCTTGCCGGTGTCGCTGCCGATGATGGCCCCGATGGCCTGGCCGACGCCGGTGGTGAGCAGGAAGTATCCGGCGATCACCGCGGTCGCGACGGCGGCCCGCCGCAACAGCGACGCGATCAGCAGGGCCACCGCCGACTCGACCACCGCAACGACCGCTGCCCACACGAGGCCGCCAAGGAAGTCGGTAAACTCGCGCCACACCGCGTGCGCGCCGTTCAGCGAAAATGCTCCGCCGAGGAAGACGACCAACATCGGCGCGGCCAGCACCAGGAACACGCCAGTCACCAGGGCGGCGTATTTCGCGAGGATGTAGTCGGTTCGCTCGAGCGGACGGGAGAAATACAGCGGCAGCGTCTTGTTGCGCAGGTCGCGGCTGACCAGTTCGGGTGCCGCGGTGGCCAGGAACAGCAACACCAGCAGCACGCCATCCCTCGATATGTTCAGGTAGCTGATCGGCAAGGTACCCGTCTTTGCGCGGACCGCGACATCGATGACCGCGAACAGCATCAGCACACTGGCCGAAAACCACGGGAAGATCTTCGCCTTCGGCCCACGCCCGAGCCCGAAGACGGTACGCACGCCGTGCACGTAGAGCGATCGGACGGCGTAGTCGCGGCCCAGCCGGACACCCGTATAGCGCTGATAGCCGATGTCGTGGATGACACCGGCTGCGCCACGGCCACGGTCACTTGTCGGCATGCGCCACCTCACCCGTACGTTGTGCGAAGAGCTCCGCGACGCGGTGCCGCCGTTCGTCGAGACGGTGCAGCGGCAGCTCGAGGTCGGCCACGGCCTGCATGATCGTGTCGTACGTCCGATCCGACTCCAGCGGCACGAGCAGCAGCCGATCCTCGCGTGCCACGCGCAGCCCGATGGCGGCGAGGCGAGCGGCGAGAATGTCGGTCCCCTCGTCCACCTCGACGGCGAGCACACCTTGTTGCGTAGTCATCGCGTCGATGCGGTCCGCGCGCAGGAGCCGACCGGCGTCGATCGCGACGAGCGTGTCGCAGATCCGCTCGACCTCACCGAGCAAGTGGGAGCAGACCACCACCGCGATGCCGAACTCCTCGCCGATGCGCGCGATGAGCGTCAGCATCGCGTCGCGGCCGGCCGGATCGAGCCCGTTCGTCGGTTCGTCCAGCAGCAGCAGGTCCGGATCGTGGACCAGCGACTGGGCGAGCTTGACGCGTTGCTTCATGCCGGTCGAGTAGCCGCCAATCTGGCGGTAGCGCTCCTCGTAGAGCCCGACGTGTCGGAGCGTCTCGGACGCCCGCTCACGCGCGACGGTGCGTGGCAGACCGCTCATCCGCGCCATGTGGGTGACGAACTCCGCCGCGGACAGATCCGGCGGCAACGCGTCCGACTCCGGCATGTAGCCGACGCGCGCCCGAACCGCCTCACCCTCGGTCGTCGCGTCGAGCTCGAACACGCGCACCACGCCACTCGTCGGCGTCAGGAGCCCGAGCATGAGCTTGATGAGCGTGGACTTGCCGGCGCCGTTCGCCCCGACCAGACCGATCACGCCGGGCTCGACGGCGACCGTCAAGTTGTCCAGCGCGGTGACACGACCGCCATAGCGCATCGTCAACGATTGAGCCTCGATCATTGGCACACGGTGACCCTACGACCACGTGACACCGAAAAGCAGACCCCAACGGCCGGAGAAGTCCCGGATTCGGCCACCCTTAGGGGTGGCTGGCACCGGGCTAGACCGGCCCACTGCCGACTGCGAAACTGTGAGGCTCACGTGGGAGTGTCGAAGCCACCTCAAAGGGGACCGATGGACGGCTGGGCGGCGCCTGCCGAGCTGCTGCGCGACGCGCCGACCTGGGCACCGAACCCGGCCGAGCTCGCCGATCTCGAGTTGTTGCTGACCGGTTCGTACGCCCCGTTGCGCGGCTTCCTCGGTGCCGCCGACATTGCGTCGCTTCGCCACAGCGGCCGGCTCACCGACGGCACACCGTGGCCAGTGCCGGTCACGTTGGAGATTCCCGTTGCGGTGGCCGCGATGCTCGACCCGTCGGATCCGGCGCGACGCGCACTCGTCCTGACCGATCCGGAGGGTGCGCCGATCGCGGCGATGGACGTCACCGAGGCGACACCGGTCAACAACGATGCGACGCTCGACCCCGGCGCCCCTGCCGATCAGCCCGCCAACGAATCCGCCAACGATTCCACGGATGATGCCCAACCGGCGCGTGGCACGGTGCTCGTCGGCGGTCCGGTGATGGCGTACGGCGACGGAGCCCACGGCGTGTTCCGACGCCTGCGGTTCACGCCTGCCGAGGTGCGGGACAGGCTCGGTGACAGCCGTGTGCTCGGCGTGATCGTGGATCGGCCGCTGCACCGCCCGCAACTCGCCCAGATCGTGCACGCCGCGCGCACCATCGGCGCGAAGGTGCTGCTGATGATCCCGGTCGCCGGTCCCGGTCCGGACGGGCTGCCACCGGAGTCGCTGGTGCGCGCCGTGCTTGCCGCCGCGGAACGGGTGCCCGACGTACACATCGTCGCGATCCCGCTCGCGTCACACCAAGACGAGGTACTAGATGCCCTGCTGCGCGGCCGCATCGCGCAGAACTACGGCGTGACGCACGCGTTGTCGACGAGCCGCGGCTCGGTCTCCGGCGGTGGGCTGCGGGTGCTCGTACCACGCGAGTTCGCGTACGACATCCGCGACGGACAGTGGCGCTCGGCCGATGACGTACCGCGTCGGTCCCGCCGGGTGGCGATGAGCCAGGCGGAGATCGACGATCTGCTCGACGACGGCAGCCAGCTACCCGAATGGCACACGCCGCCGGCGGTGGCGCGGGAGCTGTCGCGACAACGCCCGCCGCGCCGCATCCGTGGCTTCGTGCTGTTCCTGACCGGCCTGTCCGGCTCCGGTAAGTCGACCATCGCTCGAGGCGTCGCCGATGCGTTGCAGGAGACCGGCGAACGCACCGTCACGTTGCTCGACGGCGACGTCGTTCGTCGCGAGCTCTCCGCGGGTCTCACCTTTTCCAAGGCCGACCGCGATCTGAACATCCGCCGGATCGGCTGGGTGGCCGCCGAGGTCGCGCGCCACGGCGGGCTCGCGATCTGCTGCCCGATCGCGCCGTACGCCGCCGCCCGAGCCACCGCCCGTGCACAGGCCGCCGCGGCCGGCGCTGGCTTCGTCCTCGTACATGTCGCGACGCCGATCGAGGTGTGCGAGCAGCGCGACCGCAAGGGGTTGTACGCCCGCGCCCGCGCCGGCCTCATCACCGGCATGACCGGGGTCGACGATCCCTACGAGCCGCCGACGGACGCCGACATAGTGGTGGACACCAGCATGACGACCATCGACGAGGCGGTCGACACCGTGCTCAACGCGCTCGCCGACGAGGGATGGATCGCGCCGCCAGCGCGGGCGTGAGACAGTCGGCGCGCGCGTGAGACCGGCCAGCGCACGAGACTGCGGCGCGAGACCGCCCAGCGCACGAGACTGCGGCGCTAGACCGCCCGGCGCAGCGTGTGAGACCGCCGTCACTCAACCGTGAGCACTCAAGGACTAGATTGTCGACTTGTCTAGTAGGGATAATAGACAAGTGGATTGGGCACTCACCGCGGCCGGTCTGGGCGTCGGCATCATCGTCGGTCTGACGGGCATGGGTGGCGGCGCGTTGATGACGCCGGTCCTCGTGATCTTCTTCGGCATCCCTCCGCTCGCCGCCGTGTCGAGCGACCTCGTGGCGAGCGCAATCATGAAGCCGGTCGGATCGCTCGTACACATCCGCAACGGCAGCGTCAATTGGCACCTCGTACGGTGGCTGTGCGTCGGCAGTGTGCCGGCGGGATTCGCCGGCGTGCTGCTGATCCGCGCGCTGGGCGACGGCGCCCGGTTGCAGAGCGCCGTCCAACTCGCGCTCGGCATCGCACTCGTGCTCGCGGTCACCGGCCTGATCATGCGGACGTACCTGCGCATGCGCGATCACGCGCGCCGAGTCAACGCGCCCGCGACGCCCGACGACAGGGCCGCCGGCGAGTCGGTCATCCGGGTCCGCCCGCTAGCGACCGCGCTGCTCGGCGCGGCCGGCGGCCTAGTCGTCGGCATGACGAGCGTCGGATCCGGCTCGCTCATCATCGTCGTATTGCTAGGGCTCTACCCGGCGCTGCGCGCCCGCGACGTGGTCGGCACCGATCTCGTACAGGCCGTTCCCCTGGTCGCGTCGGCCGCGCTCGGTCACCTGATCTTCGGCGACTTCCAGTTCGGCGTGACGGCGGCGTTGCTCGTCGGTGCGATTCCCGGGGTGTTCCTGGGCGCACAGGTGTCGGCCCGCACGAGCGGTGGCTTCGTCCGCCGCGCGCTCGCGGTGGTGCTGCTGGCCAGCGCGCTCAAGCTGCTCCACGCGTCGAATGTCGAGCTGATCGCGGGCACTGCGGCCGCCGCCGTACTTGGTCCGATCGCCTGGGCGTGGGTACGCACGCGCCACGGCCTGCCCGCACTCGCGCGGACCGAGCGGGTACCCGCGACGGGCGCACCGGCGCAGCCAGTCGCTGCACGGGACCACGTCGACGTGGCGACTCTCAGTGCCGTGGCAAGTCAGCGCAGGAAATCCGCCGCATAGCCCGATTCGTACCGTATCGGGCATAGGCGCACTTGGCGGCATCGGCCGGCTGAGCGTGGTACGCGCCCGGGGGCCCTACGCAGGCACGGTGCATTCACGACGGTCAGCCGACCGTGTCATTCATCATCGGATTCATGTCTCCCGAGGTCTCATCTACCGCATCACTCGTTTATCCGGATGAAGCGATTGATCCGGATTCGGCGATTGATCGGACGGTACGGATGATCGACACGGCTGTCCCGCTGCGCAACGTACGCCCATACCGGGTGCTGGCTCCGATGCGTACCGGGCAATCGACGACCTCGACCGCGACGCAGCCGGACGTGATCGCACACGACTTGCCCAGTGTCGGCGTGGTCATCGCGACGCGTGACCGGCCGGAGGCGGTCGCCCGTGCGCTACAGGCGGTGCTGGCCCAGGACTATGCCGGCGAGCTGCGCGTCATCGTGGTCTACGACGGCGCACCGCCGGACTACCTGCTCTCCCGCGCGCTGCCGCGGCCGGTCATGGTGCTGTCGAACTGGCGGGCGCCGGGCCTCGCCGGCACACGCAACACCGGAGTGCTCGGCCTGGACACCGACCTCGTGGCGTTCTGCGGCGACGACGACCGGTGGAGCCAGGGGAAGATCACCGCGCAGGTCGCCGCACTGACCGCGCGTCCGGAGGCGGAGTTCGTGACGTGTGCCGTCGAGGTCGAGCAGCGTGGCGGCGTACGGCCCCGACTGTTCGGTCATGCCACGGTCGGCGTGGACGATCTCGTCCGGGCGCTGGCCATGATCCAGTCATCGACGTTCCTGGTGCGACGCGACGCACTGCTCGGTGGTCTCGGGCTGGTCGCCGAGGATGCGCCCGGCAGCGTCCACGAGGATTGGGACCTACTCCTGCGGGCGGCGAAGCGGTCCACCGTGCTGCACGTCGACGAGCCGCTGGTCCGGGTGCATCCGCGACGCCCGCAAGCGACCGCGTACGACTATGCACTGCGGATCTCCTCACTGCGCTGGATGATGGCGCGCCACCCGGAGATCCGCGGCTGCCGTCCCGGCGCCGCACGCGCCTACGGGCAGCTGGCGTGCTGGTCGGCCGCGTCCGGAAACCGGCGCGACGCGTGGTATTTCAGCCGGCAGGCATTGCGCAACAACTGGCGGGAGCCACGCGCTGCCATCGCGATCGCGGCCGCCTCTGGCGTGGTACCCGTCGATCGGGTCCTCGGCGCCCTCGACCGTCGTGCGCCCCACGCACCGGCCTGGGACAATCGCCGGCGCAACGGCTAGCTCCTTTGCAGCGACCTACGCGTCCAGTGGGTGTCGGACCTCTTGGCTATCGTTGGGCGCATGCCCGCGGGCGACGCGCCACTCAACGAGATCATCGACAGTCCGGCAACCATGCCGATCCGGCCGACCGAAGCCGCTGCACAACCGCTCGACGAATGGGTCGCGGTCGGCGACGGCGTAGGACTCCACGTCCGTCGCTGGGCGCCGGAAGCGGACACGGTAGCGGCGCCGGACTTCGTCCTCGTACACGGCCTGTCGTCGAATGCCCGGCTGTGGGATCAGGTCGCGATACGGCTTGCGAGCGCTGGCTACCGCGCGGTCGCCGTCGACATTCGGTCACACGGTGGCAGCGATGCGCCAGACCATGGGTACGACACCAGGACCGCGGCGAGCGACGTGGCGGACGTCGCCGCAGCACTCGGAATCACGGGTGCGATCGTGGTCGGTCAGTCGTGGGGCGGCAACGTGGTGTTGCGGCTCGTCGCCGAGCATCCGGGGGTGGCCTCGGCCGTGGTGCTGGTGGACGGCGGTTGGTTCAGCCCGTCGACGGAGTTCACCTCATGGGAGTCCGCCGAGCGAGCGCTGCGGCCACCCGACGTGGACGGACGGTCAGCGGCGGCCATGCGCGGTGTGCTGCGCAGCGCGCATCCGGCATGGAGCGACGCGGCCATCGACGCCACCGCGGCCAACCTCGTCGAGCTGCCGGACGGCACGATCCGGCGCCGGTTGTCGATCCCGCATCACATGCAGATTGTGCGGAGCATGTGGGAAGACCCGCCGGCCGCGGACTACCCGCGCGTGCATATTCCGGTGTTGCTCATGCCCGCGTTGCCGGCCGATCCGGGCGCGGCAGATACGCGGCGAGCGCGCGTTGCACGTGCCGCCGCTGCCTTTAGCGACGCGACGATCCGCGAGTATGTCGGCGGCGACCACGACCTGCACGCGCAACAACCCGAACGCGTCGCCGACGATCTGCTCGCGATGGCCGCCCGTCTCGACGGGACGGCGCGTGGGCTGACCAATATGGCCGGTCGTGAGCCCAGCGAGGAGCGGCAGAACTGATGGCACGCTTGCTCGTGGTCATGGGCTCCGGCGAAACGGCACCCACGATGATCAAGCAACACCGCGAGTTGTTCGCTCGGCTGGGCGACGCACCGGCAGTGGTGCTCGACACGCCGTACGGCTTCCAGGAGAACGCGGACGACATCTCCGACCGTGCGGTGGCGTATTTCGACGCAAGCGTCGGACGCAAGGTGAGTGTGGTGTCGTGGCGCCATCGCGACCTTCCGCCGGCCGTACGAGCGCGGGCGCTCGCCGACATCGGCGAGGCCGGCTGGATCTTCGCCGGCCCGGGCAGCCCGACATATGCGCTGCGGCAGTGGCACGGCACCGAGATCCCGCAACTGATCACCGAGCGTCTCAAGCATGGCGGCGTGGTTATCTTCGCGAGCGCGGCCGCGTTGACGCTGGGCTCGCATACCGTGCCGGTGTACGAGATCTACAAGGCGGGCGAGCCACCCGCATGGGCCGACGGCCTCGACATCGTCGCTCAGGTCACCGGCCTGCCGGTGGTGGTCGTGCCGCACTACGACAACGCCGAGGGCGGCCACCACGACACCCGGTTCTGCTATCTGGGCGAGCGCCGACTGTCCTTGATGGAGGAGATGCTGCCGGCCGAGTCGTTCATCATCGGCGTCGACGAACACACCGCGGTGACGTTCGACCTGGACGCGAGATCGGTGACGGTGTCCGGCAACGGCACCATGACGATCCGTCGCCACGGGCGCAGCACGGTCTATCCGAGCGGCACCGTGCTCACATTCGACCAGGTCGGCACCGACGGCGAGGTGGTGGTCGGGTCGGCCGCGGACAGCGCTGCGCCGACGCTCGGCGAGACCTCCGAAAGCACCGCCGCGGCCACGCTCGGTGCCGAGGCCGACCGGCTCTTCGCGGCATTCGGCGCCGCGGCCGACGCCGGTGACATGGATGGCCGCACGTCGGCCGTGTTGGAACTCGAAGATCTGCTGACGGAGTGGGCATCCGACCTGTCCGACGACGTGGGCTACGCGCGAGCACTGTTCCGCCAGATGGTCGTACGCCTCGGTGACCTCGCCGCCGCCGTCGACCCGCGCGCCGTCGCGTTGCCCGCCGTGATGGACACGCTTTGCGCCGTACGCCAATCGGCGCGCGAAGCGCGGGACTTCGCGACCGCCGACACGATTCGCGATCGGCTCGCCGATGCCGGTGTCGAGATCCGCGACACTCCGGACGGTGCGACCTGGCACCTGCGCGAGGCGTCCTGACGCACGTGCTGCGCGCCCCGGCAGCCGTGCGCGTGACGGGACGAGCAAACGGGGGGCGGGGGCCCGGGCTCGCCGGACCCCCGCGGGAGGGACGCTGGGGATGACCCCATGGCGGTGTTCAGCCGGCCGGAGCAAGGCGCTGGCGGTGACCCACCAGGTTGTCGGGAGACCCGGGCCGGTGCCGTGACCACGTTGCCGCGATCACGTTGGTATCAACGACGCAGTGCCTTGGTACGTGACGGACAAATCCCGATATCGGGCCATCATCTTGTGATGATTCACGATCGCCACCGCGAGAACTGGTACCCGGACGCCCAACGGACCCCATCCACCACGGACTTCAGGCAGCGACCTTGGCCGCCAGCCGGTCCGACAACGCGTTCATGAACTCGTCGGTGGACAGCCACGGCGTGTCCGCCGAGATGAGCAGCGCGAGGTCCTTCGTCATCTGACCGCCCTCGACGGTTTCCACGCAGACGCGTTCGAGAGTGTCGGCGAACACCGTCACGTCCGGCGTCCCGTCAAGCTTGCCGCGGTGCGCGAGACCACGCGTCCACGCGAAGATCGACGCGATCGGGTTCGTCGACGTCTTCTCGCCGCGCTGCCACTGGCGGTAATGCCGCGTCACGGTGCCGTGCGCGGCCTCCGCCTCGCACGTGCGCCCGTCCGGAGTCATCAGCACCGAGGTCATCAAGCCGAGCGAGCCGAAGCCCTGCGCCACCGTGTCGGACTGCACGTCGCCGTCGTAGTTCTTGGCGGCCCACACGAAGCCGCCCTCCCACTTGAGCGCCGCGGCCACCATGTCGTCGATGAGCCGGTGTTCGTAGGTCAGACCGGCGGCGGCGAACTCGGCCGCGAACTCCGCCTCGAACACCTCGGCGAACAGATCCTTGAACCGACCGTCGTACGCCTTGAGGATGGTGTTCTTCGTGGACAGGTAGACCGGGTAGTGGCGGTCGAGGCCGTAGCGGAACGAGGCTCGGGCGAAGTCACGGATCGAGTCGTCGTAGTTGTACATCGCCATCGCGACGCCGCCGCCCGTGAACTCGGCGACCGTGAACTGCATCGGCTCGCCACCATCGGTCGGCTGGTACGTGATGGTGACCGTACCGGGACCGGGCACCACGAAGTCGGTCGCCTTGTACTGGTCGCCGTGCGCGTGACGACCGATGACGATGGGCTTGGTCCACGCTGGCACGAGACGCGGCACGTTGGACATGACGATCGGCTCGCGGAAGATGACACCGCCGAGGATGTTGCGGATCGTGCCGTTGGGCGACCGGTACATGCGCTTGAGCCCGAACTCGGCCAGGCGCGCCTCGTCCGGAGTGATGGTGGCGCACTTGACGCCCACGCCGTGGCGCTTGATCGCGTGCGCGGCGTCGACCGTCACCTGGTCGTCAGTGGCGTCGCGATGCTCGATGCCGAGGTCGTAATACTCGAGGTCCACGTCGACGTAGGGCAGCACCAGCTGCTCGCGGATCTGCTTCCAGATGATCCGCGTCATCTCGTCGCCGTCGAGTTCGACAACGGGGTTCGTAACCTTGATCTTCGCCATGGTCGCTGGCGCTCCTTCCCGATCCACGTCAAGCAGTACGAGCGTACGGTATTGCGAGCGGCGCGTCACACCCAGGGTCGGTGGCGCAGCGCACAGTTGGACCTCGGCGCACCGTTGGGCTGCCGCACACAGCCGGACATCAGCCGCGACTCGATCGATCCCCGCCACAGCTCACGGAGGCGGCGACCACGACGCTCGCCCGACTACATCGTGGCGACCGCACGACTACATCGTGGCGACGTCGCCTTGCTTGGCTCGCACCGCCTCGGCGGCCTCCTTGAGCGCGGCTAGCTCGCTGTCGGTCAATTTGGTCTCGACGACGCGGCGCACGCCGGTGGCACCAAGCTCGGCGAGCACGCCGAGGTAAACACCCGAGATGCCGAACTCGCCGTCGACCCAGGCGCACGCCGGGATGACCTCGCCGGAATCCTGCGCAACGGCGCGTGCCATGCGGGCCGCGGCCGCTGACGGCGCGTAATACGCGGAACCCGTCTTCAGCAGCGCGACAACCTCGGCGCCACCGTTGCGGGTCCGGACGACCAGCTCCTCGATCTTCTCTGGCGCCATCACCTCGGTGAGCGGTTTTCCGTCGACGCTGCAGTGCGACGGTACGGGCACCATGGTGTCGCCGTGCGAGCCGAGCGTGAGCGTCTTGACGCTGCGGACCGGTACGCCAAGTTCCTCGGCGACGAAGTTCGTGAAGCGTGCGGTGTCCAGCACACCGGCCTGGCCAAGGACGCGGTTACGCGGGAACCCGGTCGCGATCTGCGTGAGCGCGGTCATCTCGTCGAGCGGGTTGGACACCACGATGACCACGGCGTTGGGAGCGTACTTCGCGATGTTCTCGGCAACCTGGCGGACGATCTTGGCGTTCGTGTCGAGCAGGTCCATCCGGCTCATGCCCGGCTTGCGTGGCAGCCCGGCGGTGATCACTACGACGTCGGAACCGTCGATCGCTTCGTACCCCTCGCCGTTCGGTCCGGTGGTCACGCCGACGACCCTCGTCTCGAATCCCTCGATCGGACGCGACTGGTTCAGGTCCAGCGCCACACCGGCCGGCTTGCCGTCGATGATGTCGGTCAGCACGACGGTCTCGAAGACGTCGTACTCGGCCAAGCGCTGCGCGGTCGTGGTTCCGTAGAAACCGGCGCCGACGACAGTTACCTTCTTGCCCATCGGTTTCGCATCTCCCAAGGTCATCGATTGTCGTTCAATGTCCACACGCTATCGCTCGCCACGGTCATGCTCGAATCTAGGTGCGTTTCGGTTGCCAGGACGGCACTTTCACACCGAGATCCGGGCGGACAGATCACGCGGCGGCGGACTCGGCAAGCTCGACGACGTTGGTGAGCAGCATCGCTCGTGTCATCAGACCGACACCGCCCGGCATCGGAGCGAGGTAACCGGCCACCTCCCGTACGTCGGGCTCGACATCGCCGGCCAGTCTCGCCTTGCCGTCCGGCAGTGTCACCCGCGAGATGCCGACGTCGAGAACCGCGGCGCCCGGCTTCACCATCTCCGTCGTGACGAGACCGGGTACGCCGGCGGCGGCCACCACGATGTCCGCGGCGCGTACGTGTGCCGCCAGGTCACGAGTCCCGGTGTGGCACAACGTCACCGTCGCATTCTCACTGCGTCGCGTGAGCAGCAGCCCCAACGGCCGGCCGACCGTCGTACCACGACCGATCACGGTCACGTCGGCGCCAGCAATCGGCACGTCGTAGCGTCGTAGCAACTCGACGATCCCGCGGGGCGTACACGGCAGCGGCGCCGGCTTGCCGAGCACAAGGCGGCCTAGATTGACCGGGTGCAGCCCGTCCGCGTCCTTCGCCGGATCAACGGCTTCGAGCACGGCGAATTCGTCAAGGCCCTTAGGCAGCGGCAGCTGCACGATGTAACCGGTGCATGCCTGGTCGGCGTTCAGCTCGGCGACCGCGTCGAGCACTTGCGCCTGTGTGGCGGTGGCGGGCAGGTCCTGCCGTACGGATGCGATGCCGAGCTCGGCGCAGTCGCGATGCTTGCCCGCCACGTACGCACGCGAGCCGGGGTCGTCGCCGACCAAGATCGTGCCGAGGCCGGGGACCACGCCGCGGTCGGCGAGTGCCTTGATGCGTAGGCGCAACTCGTCCTTGATCGCGGCGAGCGTCGCCCTGCCGTCGAGAATCGTCGCGGTCACGTATCCAGATCCTTCCACACAGCCGGGGGCACGATCCGATCGGGAGCTCCGAACCGCTGTCCACATCGCGACACCGTGTCGCGATAAGGGTCGGCGGGAATTGACGTGCCGTGGTGCAACACCTACGGTCAATCCGCTCGACGTGCGACTCATGATCCTCGGAGGGACAGCACATGCAGTGGTGGCTAGCTTGTCTTAAGAACTATGTGGGCTTCGACGGCCGGGCGCGCCGGACCGAGTACTGGATGTATGCACTGTTCCAATTCATCATCTTCGCGGTGCTGCTCGTCCTAGCGTTCGCGCCGAAGATCGGCATCCTCTTCCTGGTGCTCTACTTCCTCTACGCGATCGCGACGATAGTCCCCGGCCTCGCGGTCGCCGTGCGCCGCATGCACGACCAGGACAAGAGCGGACTGTGGCTGCTGATCGTGTTCGTGCCGTTCGTCGGCGGCATCTGGCTGCTCGTGCTGACGTGCCTGCCGGGCACCGTCGGACCGAACCAGTACGGGCCGGATCCGAAGGACCCCAACGCACTCGCCTGGCAACAGAACCAGTACGCGCAGATGCCGGGCACGTACCCGCCGCCGGGCTACCAGCAGGCGCCGCCGGCGTACCCACCGCAGGCATCGCCGTACCCGCCTCAGCAGGGATACCCACCGCAACAGGGATACCCACCGCAACAGGGATACCCGCCACAACAGGGGTACCCGCAACAACAGGGTCAGCCGCCCTACCCCGGCCAGTAGGCGGCCCACCGCCGGTGCGCGTCAGTGGAAGAAGTGGCGCGTACCCGTTAAATACAGCGTGATTCCCGCGGCCTCGGCGGCCGCGATCACCTCAGGGTCGTGGATCGAGCCACCCGGCTCGACCACGGCCCTGACGCCTGCCTGGATCAGGACCTCGAGGGCGTCCGGGAACGGGAAGTACGCGTCCGAGGCGCCGACCGCACCGGTCACGCGCTCCGCACCGGCGCGTGACACCGCGAGCCGAGCCGCGTCGACGCGATTGACCTGTCCCATGCCGATGCCGACGGTCGCGCCGTCGCGAGCGAGCAGGATCGCGTTCGACTTGACCGAGCGAATGGCGCGCCACGCGAAAGCCAGGTCCTGCAACGTCGCCGCGTCGACCGGCGATCCGGTGGCAAGCGTCCACGTCGACGGGTCGTCGCCCGGTGCGTCGACCCGGTCGGATACCTGGACGAGCAGCCCACCGCCGATCTGGCGTGTCTCGATGTGCTCCGCCGTCCACGTGGGCGCGACCAGCACTCGCAGATCCTTCTTCTTCGCCAGCAGTTCGAGCGCGTCGTCGTCATAGCTCGGCGCCACGATGACCTCGGTGAAGACACCCTTGAGTTGGGCCGCCATCGCCGCTGTCACGGCGCGGTTGACGGCGATGATGCCGCCGTAGGCGGATTGCGGATCGCACGCATGCGCCTTGCGGTGCGCTTCGGCGACATCGGCGCCGACGGCAATGCCGCATGGGTTCTGGTGCTTGATGATCGCGACGCACGGCGGGGCGAAGTCGTTGGCACTGCGCCAAGCCGCGTCGGCGTCGATGTAGTTGTTGTAGGACATCTCCTTGCCCTGCAACTGGGTCGCCTGTGCGAGGCCGGGCGGGCGAGTCACGTCGACGTAGAGCGCCGCGAGCTGGTGCGGATTCTCGCCGTAGCGCAGCACGGTGCCGAGCGCCGTCGAAAGGCCGCCCCACGCCGGCCACCGCACGTCGGCGTCGAGCACCTCCTGCACGGAGAACCAGTTGCCGATCGCGATGTCATAGACCGCGATGTCTGCGAACGCGCGCGCGGCAAGCGCACGACGCTGCGCGAACGTGAAACCGCCGCCCTCCGCGGCCTTGATGACTTCCGGGTACGCCGCCGGCGACGTCACAACGGCAAGGTTCGCGTGATTCTTCGCGGCGGATCGCACCATAGCCGGACCGCCGATGTCGATCTTCTCGATGACCTCGTCCCGGTCGGCGCCGGACGCGACCGTGTCGGCGAACGGATAGAGGTTGCTCACCAACAGGTCGAACGGTGCGATGCCGAGGTCCGCGATCTGCTTGGCGTGGCTATCGAGGCGTAGGTCGGCGAGCAGCCCCGCATGAATGGCCGGGTGCAACGTCTTGACGCGGCCGTCGAGGCATTCCGGGAACCCGGTCACTTCCTCAACCCGCGTCACCGCAACGCCCAGCGACTCGATGTGCGCGGCCGTCGTACCGGTGGAAACGATCTGCGCACCGGCCGCGGCCAGTGCGTGGACGAGGTCGTCGAGGCCAGTCTTGTCGTAGACGCTGATCAGCGCCCGCTTGATTGGCCGCAGGCCGGTGTTCGGCACGCCGCCGCCGTTGGTGCCGGTGGGGGCGCCGCCGTCGCCCGCGCTGGTGCCGGTGGTCGGGGCGTCAGTCATGGGATCGTGACCTTTCGTCCGTTGATGGTCCAGCCGTCGCGCACCATGCGGCCGACCATGTCGACGAGCTGGCGACGCTCGGCCTCCTTGATGCGCTCGGTCAGCGTTGCCTCGGTGTCGTCGTCGTCGACCGGCACGGCGACCTGCGCGATGATCGGTCCGCTGTCGATGCCGTCGTCCACAAAGAACAACGTCGCGCCGGCGACCTTGACGCCGTATTCGAACGCATCCCGCGGCCCGTGCATGCCGGGAAAGCTTGGCAGCAACGCGTTGTGGGTGTTGATGTAGCGGTTGGCAAACTCGGTCAAGAACCGCTCGCCGACGAGCTTGAGAAAGCCGGCCGAGATGACGAGGTCCGGCCGGAACGGCGTGACGGCGTCGGTGAGCGCGCGGTCCCACTCGTGGCGCGTCGGGTACGCCTTGACCGACCGTACGAATGTCGGAACGTCCGCCTGTTCCGCGCGGGTCAACGCCTCGATGCCGGTGCGATCCGCGCCGACGGCGACGACCTGGGCGCCGTACGACGGATCGAGGCACGCGTCCAACAGCGCCTGCAGGTTGGTGCCGGTGCCGGACACGAGCACCACGAGCCGTGCGGTCACTTTCGCCACCCTACCGGCTGCTCAGAACCGCCGATCACCCGCCGCGATTTGCGCGCCGGCCGCCGCGCCGAGCCCGATTCCGAGCCCGCCGATGATCGCGTAGTCCCAGCCGACTTGCCCGATGCTCGCGAGCGCGTCGGAACCGAGCGCGCCGGCCGCGAGGTATCCGGCGAGTCCGAGCACGAGGCCGGCAACCGGCGCCGAGACCACCGCGGCGATGGCGAGGCTGCCGCGACCGACCGGCGCGGTGGCATCACGCCGGCCTTGTCCGTCGCGGTCGCGGCTCGTTCGTCCGTCGCGGTCGCGGACCGGTTCGCCGAAACGGGTACGCCGGGCCAGCAGCACACCGGCGACCAGGCCGGCGAGCAACGGTGTCGCGAGCAGTGCCTGACCGGCGCCGGTGACCGGGCGCTCCGGCAGGCCGGCGAACACCGGCAGATTGAGCACCTGAGTCAGCGTGAACCCAGGTCCGGTGAGGTATGCCGACGCCCACACCGCGAGGTTCGGCGCGTAGGCGAGGCACACCACCACGATGCCGGCGTCACCGGCGAAGTCGAGATGCATGTCGCGCAGCATCGTCGTGGCGGTCGCCCCGGCCACCGCGATCTCCACGCCGACCGCCATCGCTCCGGCCGCGAGCAGCAGCATGACTCCGACGAGGGCGGTTCGTACGCCGTGGCGCAGCGCGTACGGCAGCCGGTTGCGTACCCGTCGCGCAAAGCCACTCGCCGGCCACGCGCCGAGGAACGCGGCAACCATGGCGAACCCGCCGAACGTGAGGCCGGCCCGATTCGTCGACACGTCGAGTCCCGGCCCACGGGCGAGCACCGCCGCGGCATAACCGAACAGCCCGTACGGAATCGCGACCGAGATCGCGACCACGATTGCCGGGCGTACCGAATCGGCGCGGCGTGCACCGAGCGCGCGTACCGTGTTCCGCCCCGCTCGTACGCACCGCCAGGCGGCAAGCAGCGCGATCGCGAGTGGAATGAGCGCGAGCGGTTCGTCGGCCACCCGGATCGGTACGCCGTGCCCAACCAGCCAGGCCGCCATCGCGTACCGGATCAGCGCGACGATCGACGGACGCTGCGGCCCGGCGAGCGTGACCGCAGCGACGGTGGCAATGATCGGCAGCAGCGACCACAACGCCGCCCAGAGCGCGTTGACCACGGCCAAGACCGACAGCGGCGCGTGGTGGGGAACGTCGGTGGCGTCCGAACCGCGCTGGGACGGAAGGTGGATCGCGGCACCGGATTCATGGCGGGTCCGATCACCGTATGCCGCCGGCCACTGCGTCTCGTCGATGCTCCCGGCCGACCGCCGCCTCGCGGACGCGCCGGCGCGACCCGCGACGTCGACGGGCGGCCAGGCGCGCGGCGCGCGGCGATCCGGGGTGGGAGCCATCGCGCCCACTCTCCCAAACGACGGCCGGTCGGTCACGTAGACCGGCCGGCCGTCGCGCCGCAATCTGCGCTGCTATCGCGCCTGCATGACCTCGCGCATCAACTGCGCGGTCTCGTTCGGCGTGGTGCCGACCCGAACACCGGCCGCCTCGAGCGCGACCTTCTTTGCCTCTGCGGTGCCCGACGAACCGGAGATGATCGCGCCAGCGTGGCCCATCGTCTTGCCCTCCGGTGCAGTGAAGCCGGCGATATAGCCGACCACCGGCTTGGTCACGTTCGCCTTGATGAACGCGGCTGCCCGCTCCTCGGCGTCGCCGCCGATCTCACCGATCATCACGATCGCATCGGTATCCGGATCGTTCTGGAACGCCTCCAGAGCGTCGATGTGGGTAGTGCCGATGACCGGATCGCCGCCGATGCCGACACACGTGGAGAAGCCGATGTCCCGCAGCTCGTACATGAGTTGGTAGGTAAGCGTCCCAGACTTGGACACGAGGCCGATGCGACCGGCCGGCGTGATGTCCGCCGGGATGATGCCGGCGTTGCTCACCCCCGGCGACGCCACGCCCGGACAGTTCGGACCGACGATGCGAGTCTTGTTACCGGAGGCCACGTTGTGCGCCCAGGCCGCGGTGGAGTCGTGCACCGGGATGCCCTCGGTGATCACGATGGCCAGCTCGATGCCGGCGTCGATCGCCTCGATGATGGCGCCCTTGGCGAACTTCGGCGGTACGAAGATGACGGTGACATTTGCTCCGGTCGCAGCCATCGCCTCGCTGACC
>DASTMZ010000138.1:0-16883 GCA_035713725.1 Micromonosporaceae bacterium | reverse complement strand
GGACATGTGGTCGCTCGGTGCCACGCTCTACGCCGCGGTCGAGGGCCAGTCGCCGTACGCCCGCCCCACGTCGTACCAGACGCTCGCCGCGTTGGCGACGTCGCCGCCCGACCCGCCGAAGCAGGCGGGTGCGCTGAAGCCCGTCCTCGCCGGTCTGCTGCGCCGCAAGCCGTCCAGTCGGTTGAAGGCGGCCGACGCACGGGCGCGTCTGCAACGAGTAGCAAGCGGCGACGTCGGCCGCCGCTTTCCCATGCCCCGACGACCCGCCGCCGAGGATCCGAGCGGCCTCGCACCGGTGCTACCCGCCGCGGCCGACCGGGCCGCGGCCAGCGGAACGGACGCGGCCGCCGGCGCCAACCCACCGATCGAGTGGCGCAGCGCCGACGGCGGCATCGTCACCGCACCGCCGGCCAGCACTCAACCCGCCGGCCGGCCCGAGAACACCCGCTCCGACGGCACCGGCTCCGCGCACGCCGGCCCCGTCGGCACCGTCGCGCCGAACGCGACGCCCGCGCCTCGCACGTCGGGGTCCCGCACAACACCGGCCGGACCGCGGGAGGACTCCGATACCAAGGAAGAGCTGTCGGCGCCGCCACGGCGAGCGCGGTGGCGGCTAGCCGCAGTCGTTTCCGCGGTCGTCATCGTGCTGGCCGGCGGCGGCTACGTCGCGCAGCGCCAGCTTCGGACGTCGCACGAGACCAGTCCGCCGGCGTCGACCACATCAGACCGGTCAACCACGCCGGGCGCGGTGGCGACGCCGAGCCCAGCTGCGCCGTCCGGCGTTCCGGTGCTCGCCAACGTCGGATTTCCGTGCGACGAGTCGCCGCCGGCCAACCCAGTGGCCGTGCCGCCCCTGAGAGCCACCTACAACGGCCTCGCCACGGTCCCAAACTGGACATGGTTCGACTTCACCCGGGACTTTCCGGTCGCACTTCCGGTCGGGTGGTCGATCGCGCGCAGCGCGATCACGGCGTGCCTTTACGACCAGACCGGGCGGCCGGCCAGGATCGCCATGCACGAGTCGCAGCCGCAGGGCGAGGCCGCCATCGACGCGGCCGCGGCCATGCGGCTGTATCAGCACATGATCGAAACCGTCGCGGGCTTCCACGTCGTGGACCCAGTGACCGCATCGATGCGGGTCGCGCCCGGGATGACTAGCTCGACTCTCACTTACACCTACAATTCGGCAGTCGGACCGCTCTACACCTGGGCCCGCATCTACCTGACGCGAGGCGACGCCTACCTGATGTCGTTCACCACGCTGGCGTCGAGCGTGGACTCGGACCAGGTGGTATGGGGCAGCCTCACGGGCAGCGTGGTCGCCGCGCACGTGGCGTCGGCCGGCGGCTGATCGGATCGGGCGCTTCCGGCTAATCGCCCGCCTCGGGCGCAAACACCCAGTTCAATGGTGCACATGGCGGACACGACACCATGGGTACCCAGACCGGATCGTCGCCGTCGGTGGCTCGTCTCGGTGGCGGCGGCCAGCGCCGTCGCGGCCGGCGCCCTACTCGGCGCGGCGCCGGCGTACGCCGCCTCGGGCGCCGATCTCACGGTGAGCCTCGCGAACAAGGCCGACGCGGTGCCGGGCGAACCGATCACGTACATCATCGGCGTCGCGGACAAGGGCCCGTCGAAGGCAGCCGGCCTGTCGATCGACTTCACGACGTCCGCTGCGCTGACCAAGGTCACGTATTCGATCTTTGACGGCCGCTGCCACACGCACGCGAAGGAGGTGACGTGCCGCTGGAATTCGGCACTGCCGGTCGGACACCACCGGACCGTCACAATCACCGGCGTAATGTCGAGCAAGATCGCTAAGGGTACGCACGTCACCAACTCGGTCACCGTCCACAGCACCACGAAGCGGATCAACAAGGCCGACGACAAGGTGACCGACAACTACGTCATCGGCGTCCCGCAGATCGGCGCACCCGTCGCGGTGCCAACGCCGTCGATCAATCCGACCAGCAAGCTCGCTCACCTGACGAAGACCGCGGCCAAGATGGCCGACTACTCGTCGCATATCGTGTTCTGGACGCTCATCGTGCTCGGCGCCGCGTTTGTCTGGTTCTCCGTTGGGCTCGCGCTGCACCACCGGCGCCGCGCCGCCGACGCCGATTTCGACGCCAACGACTTCCACCGCGACGACGAGGACACCTGACGGGAGCCGTGACAGTTTTTAGCGGTACCCGCTACGAGATCGACTGCGCGCTGCCCGGTCGCCTCGCGACGATGGCGCATCCGCGCGGTCTCACCGCGCTCGACGCTGACATGGCCGCATTGCGCGCGGACGGCGTCGACGTGGTGCTGAGCCTGCAGACCGCGGAGGAACGTAACGAGCTCGGCCTGACCGACGAGTCCGGTGCCGCGCGGCGGGCCGGCATCACCTACCGCGAAATGCCGATCCGCGACATGAGTACGCCCAATCTCGCAGTGGCCGGGAGCACGGTGGACGACATCGTCGCGGACCTGCGCGCCGGCCGGCACGTCGTCGTGCACTGTTGGGCCGGCATCGGCAGGTCGTCCACCATCGCCGCGGCGGTGCTGATCCGGCTCGGCGCCTCGGCGGCCGACGCCTGTCAGACCGTCAGCGCCGCGCGCGGCATGCGCGTCCCGGAGACGCAGGAGCAGCGCGCCTGGCTCGACGAATGGGCGGCGGCCTGCGTCGATGGGTTCACCGCGTAGGAACCGGCTCACCCCATGAGCGCCGGCTCAGTCGAGCAGCGCCGACCAAGCCGACTGCGCCGTCGGGCGCCACGCATCGTGGCGGTCACGGAACGTCTCCGCCGCGGTGCGTCCCACCCAGCCCGGCGGCAGCAGATCCGCGGGCAGTTGCGGGTCGATCATCGGCATCCGCCGCCACGCGTGCACCAGCCGGATCTGCGCGAGCATCGTCTCGACCGGTGTGGTCGGTCGCAGGCTGGCCACCAGCTCCCCGAACGCCTGGTAGTGCGCGGCAACCGCGGACAGATCCCAGGCCCGCGCCACGAGTTCGGTTGCCGAGCCGATGCCGGCGAACGGACCGACGAACGAGTAGGCGTCGTCGGCGAGCCGGAGTTCGGCGAGCACCTGCTTGGCCTCGGCCTCCGCGTCGGCGCGCGCGCAGATCCACACGCCGGGCGCCGGGCTGCCGAATCCCGCCCAGGCCAACCGGGTACGGATGACGTGCCGCGCCTGCCGCCGACTCTCCGGCACGCTCACGAGCAGTACGAGCCAGCGGCCGTCCCAGGCGGCGCCGGGCGGTGCGAAGCCGTAGATGCGACGTGCACCGTCGCGAAGCAGGCGTTCGCCCGCCTCGGTCAGCCGCCACTGGGTGCGCCGGCCGCTCCGCGTCGACTCCAGCCAGCCGTCCGTCGCGCTACGCGCGAGGGCCTGGCGTGCCGCCGTCGGCTCCACGCCGAGCCCGGCCATAACGTCGACGAACGTCGCGGTCCACACCGGCCGGCCGCCGGGCAGCACGAACTCACCGAGGACGGTCAGCAGCAGCCAACGTGCGGAGTCGGTAGGCACCCGCCGGCCGCCGGACCTTGCCGGCACCCGAGGACCACGCGTACGGCCGGCAGATTCCGGCGCCGCTCCGGCGACAGTGGCGAGCTCAGGCAAGATGCACATACTCGTAGTCGAACGGCTTGCCGTTGATGGTGTTCCGCGGCGGAGCGATCCAAGCTGCGATCTTGCCCGGCTCGTGTACCGGCCGCATCAACGACCGTACGTGTGTCTTGTCCACTTCGGTCGGCAGCCAACGGTGCTTCTGCGCGTCCCAGACCTCGGGCGGCAGCAGTTCGCCGTCCGGCGATGCCTCGATGGACGCGAACGCGCCGACCTTCCGGTTGAACGCCACGTGCGGCAGCTTCAGCTGCTGTGGCAGCCCGGCGCGGGCCAGGTCTCGGTTCCACCGGTCTACACCGTGCTGGCAGTCCATGATGTATTCGCGCCGAAGATCGAGGTTCAGTCCGACGAGCGCGCTGACCTCCGTCCGCCCGATGTCACCGTCCACCATCGCGTCGACGTACGTGGCGTCGCCAGTCAGCAGGTGGTCGTCGGCGCGGCGCTCCTCGTTCCACCGGCCCTTGAGCCCGGCGGTGTAGTAGTTCGCCACGTTCGTTGACGTCTCGCTGCCGAACAAGTCGAGCGACACGCTGAAGTGGAAGTTCAGGTACTTCTGGATCACGTCGAGCGGGACGCCGCCGTACGGGCCGACCTCGTCGGTGTCGTGTTCGACCATGAGTTGTGCAGTGCGCTCCACGATGCGGTCGACACCGGTGGTGCCGACGAACATGTGGTAGGCCTCCTCCTTCAGCATGAACTCACAGGTACGTGACAGCGGGTCGAAGGCGCTCTGCTTGAGCGTGCCCAGCTGGTACTTGCCGTCTCGATCGGTGAAGTGCGTGAACATGTAGAACGACAGCCAGTCCGGCGTCTCCTCGTTGAACGCGCCGAGGATCCGCGGCGCGTCGACCGAGCCGGAGTTGCGGTGCAGCAACTGCTCCGCTTCGTCGCGGCCGTCCCGTCCGAAGTACGCGTGCAGCAGGTAGACCATCGCCCACAGGTGACGACCCTCCTCCACGTTGACCTGGAACAGGTTGCGCAGGTCGTAGAGGCTCGGCGCGGTGGCCCCGAGGTTGCGCTGCTGCTCGACGGAGGCCGGCTCGGTGTCGCCCTGGATCACGATGAGGCGCTGCAGGCTTGCCCGATATTCGCCCGGCACCTTCTGCCACGCCGGCTCACCCTTGTGCGCGCCGAACCCGATGCGCCGATCCGGCGCACGCTCGGCGAGGAAGATGCCCCATCGGTAGTCGCGCATCGGCACGTGGTCGAAGTGCGCCCAGCCCTCGCGTCCGACATTGATCGCGGTACGCAGATAGACGTCCCGGGTGGGCAGCGTCGGGCCCATCGAGTCCCACCAGTTGATGAAGTTCGGCTGCCACGATTCGAGCGCCCGCTGCAGGCGCCGATCCTCGTGCAACTCGACGTTGTTCGGGATCTTCTCCGAGTAGTCGGTCGGCGTAGTCATCGGTACCTCCGAATCAGGCGCGTCACACGCGGCGCCGGTCGAACGACGGGCGCTGCCCGGTGCCGTAGCGCCGCAGCGCGCCGTCCGGGCCGGCCGCGTTCGGTCGCATGAAGATCCAGTTCTGCCATGCGGTGAGACGCGCGAAGATCTTTGTCTCCAGCGTCTCCGGGCCGACGAACCGGTAGTTCGCCTCCATGCCGGTCAGCGCGTCCGGGTTGAAGCTCGCGCGCTCCTCCACCGCGAGCCGCACCTCGTCGTCCCAGTCGATGTCGTCGGGCGCGAACGTGACCAGGCCGAGCGCGGCCGCCTCGGCGGCGAGCAGCGCGTCGCCAACGCGCGACTCGACCCGTGCGAACGCCGGCGGGTCGTGGACGAACCGCGTGGCGAGCCGGGACAGGCCGTTCGCCATCGGCAGCGGGCCGAGGTTCATCGCGCCGACGGTGAGCACGGCCGGTTGCTGGTCCGCGTCGAACACACCATCAAGCTGGTACGTCCGATCAGCGGCGAGCGCGAGTTCGAGCAGCGATCCGGCGAAGCAGCTGCCCGGTTCGACGAGCGCGACGAGGCTCCGGCTGGTCATGTCGAGCCGCTTGAACGCGCGCTTCAGCAACGCGACGACCTCGCGCGCGAGCCAATGATCGGCGTTGGCGAGCAAGAACGCGTCGAAGGCGAGCACGCGGCCGGCGTCGCCATCGGTGCGCAGCAACCACGTGCCGACCTCGAGCTCGTTGCACCGCAGGTGGCAGATCGCGTCGTCGAGGTCGCGGGCCATGGCGAGCGGCCAAGTCGACGCGTCGACGTCGTCCATCGAGTCCGGAGGCGCCGCTTCCGGTCCGCGTACGGTGATGGTCGCGGCACGGACGTCCCGGTCGATCGCGACGGTGACGTACCGATAGTCGACGCCGTTCGCCGACATCGCGCACTCGATCGGCGTCAACACGACGCCGCGCGCATCATTCGGGCGCGGAGCCGTCGCGACAAGCGCGGCGGCGGCCTCCACCGCACGCTCGGCGACCGTCTCGGCGAACCGTACACGTGGCACCGCCTCGTCCACGAGACGCCACTCGACCGCGGTCTTTCCGCCGATGCCCTCCGACTTCGTGGCGAACACGTCGGCGAGATCTCGGCGTACGTGTCGCTTGTCGACCAGTCGCGTCAGCCCGCCGGTGGCCGGCAGTACGCCGAGCAGCGGCAGCTCCGGCATGGATACCGCGGCCGACCTATCGTCGACGAGCATGATGCGCTGACACGCGAGCGCGAGTTCGTATCCGCCACCGGATGCCGTACCACCACACGCGGCGATCCAGGTCTGGCCGCGCTCGGCGGCGGCGTCCTCGATCGCGATGCGAGTCTCGTTCGTGAACTTACAGAAGTTCACCTTCCACGCGTGGTCGGCGGTGGCCAGCATGCGGATGTTCGCACCGGCCGAGAACACCTTCTCCTTGGCGCTGGTCAGCACGACCGCGCGCACCTCGGGATGTTCGAATCGCAGCCGCGCGACGATGTCCGCCAGCTCGATGTCCACGCCGAGGTCGTAGGAGTTCAGCTTCAGCTCGTACCCGTTGCGGATGCCGCCGTCCTCGGCGACGTCCATGGTCACGGTCGCGACCGGTCCGTCGTACGTCACCCGCCAATGCCGGTACGCACTCGGGTCGACCTGGAACGACACGGCTGGAGCCACTGCGCGAGAGTCACTCGCCATGACCCCATTGTTCTACACAACCGTCACACGTCGTCAAGGATCTGTCGTACGTTTGGCGGCCCCGGCTCGGACCTCTCGGACCTCTCGGACCGCTACCGTGCCAGCGGGAAGATCAGGCAGGTCGACGTCGCGTGTGCGACGAGCTTGCCGGCCGCGTCGTGCAGATGCGACTCGGCGAGCGCGGTCTGCCGACCCTTCGAGATCACCCGGCCGTCGCAGCGCAGCGTGCCGGATGCGAGCGTGACCGGCCGTAGGAATCGCACGTGTAGATCCAGCGACGTATATCCGATGCCGACCGGCAGCGTGGTATGCACGGAACACCCCGCGGCGGTGTCGAGTACGGCCGAGATCACGCCACCGTGCATCGACCCGAGCGGGTTGAAGTGAAACTCGTTGGGCTCGAGCGAAAGCGTGACGCTGCCCGCGCCGGTCGCCTCGATGCGGCCGAACGACAGCGTGTCCGCGATCGGTGGCACCGGCAGCTCGCCGTTCGCCAGCTTCTCGAACAGTTCGAGACCGCTGAGTCCGGCAACCGCGTCGGCGAGCGCCATCGGATCGTGCCAACCGTAGGTTCGCGTCCGGTCCGGATCCGTCGCAACTCCTTGGCGTGCGGACGCCGCTTCGGTCGCAGCTTCGGTCATGAACGCAGCCTGTCAGCGCCGCGCTGAGTCTGTCAACGAGACTCAGGTCTCACCCGCAACCGCGCGACGCGCGACGGGCCGGCGAACGAACTATTCGGCAACCGGCTCGAACGGGGCGCGAGCCGCCTCGACCGCGGTGGCGATCGTCGCGACCGTCGGATAGCGCAGGCCAACGAGACCGATGAACCGCCAGCGCACCACGCCGGCGGCGTCGATGACGAACACCGAACGGCGCACGCCGATGCCGAACATCCCGACGCCGTACCCGTCGATGACCACCTTCTCGGTGTCGGCCAGCAGTGGGAACCCGAGCGCATTGCGACGCGCGAACGTTTCGTGACTGTGCAGCGTCTGCGGGCTGATCGCCCACACGGCCGCGTTCAGATCCGTGAAGACGCTGAGCTCCGATGTGTAGGCACATAGCTGTCGCGTGCACACCGGCGTGTCATCGCCGGGATAGAACACCAGCACGACCGGATGCCCGCGCTCGGCGGACAGCGTCAGATTGCCACGTCGCGCGATGCCGGCCGCCACCGTGACCGAGGGCAACGTGAAGTCCGGTGCCGTCGTGCCGATGTCCGGCGGCTTGGCCATGGCGGTCCCCCGTTCGCGAGCACATGATCGTCCGTAACCCCTTGACGCATGACGATGGGCCGTGGTTCATCATGTGGGCGAAAAAATCGACATCCATCTCAGCCTGTCACACCGGCCTGGTGGCGCGTAGGCGTGCTGGTTAGCGTGGCGCCATGGCTGACGACGTGACATTCTACTTTGACCCGACTTGCCCGTTTACGTGGCGTACGTCGCGATGGCTGCGCGCGGTCACGCAACCGCGCGGCCACACCATCGGGTGGAAGTTGATGAGTCTGAAGATGCTCAACGAGGGCCGCGAGCTGCCGGAGGCCTACCGCGACCGGGTCGCGTTCTCGATCCGTGCGGTACGAGTGCTGCAGGCCACGCTCGACAACCACGGTCCGGACGCACTCGACCGCGTCTACACCGAGTTCGGCACCCGGCTGCACTACCAGCACGCGACGCTCGACGACGACCTGCTCGTCACCGCGATCGCCGCCGCCGACCTGCCCGCCGACCTCGCCAAGCGCGCCGACGACGGCGGACTCGACGCGACCATCCGGGCGAGCCACGAGGCGGGACAGGCGCGCGTCGGGCAAGAGTCGGGCAGCCCGATCGTCGCGATCGGTGACGGTCCCGGGTTCTTCGGACCGGTGGTCGTACCCGTGCCCGAGGGCGAGGAGGCGGAGAAGCTCTACGACGCGGTACGCCTCCTGTCGGCCGTACCCGCCTTTAGTGAGCTGAAGCGGTCGCGAGCCTCGTTCTAGCCCTTAGGGCTGGAAGCGGTAACCCATGCCCGGCTCGGTGATGAGGTGTCGCGGCCGGGCCGGGTCGTCCTCGAGCTTGCGGCGCAGTTGCGCCATGTACTGGCGCAGGTATTGCGTCTCAGTCGCGTAGGTCGGCCCCCACACCCGCTGCAAAAGTTGCCGTTGGCCGATGAGCTTGCCCGGTTCGGCGACAAGGGCCTCGAGGAGCTGCCACTCGGTCGGCGTCAGATGAACCACGGTGCCGCCATCCACGGTGCCATCCATGCTGTCGACGTCCGCGCTGATGCGACGGTTCGCGAGGTCGATGTCGAAGCGTCCGATGCGCGCCGACGTCGGTGCGTCGCCGGGTGTGAGCCGTCGCGTGACCGCGCGCATGCGCGCCAGCAACTCGTCGACGCTGAACGGCTTGGTGACGTAGTCGTCGGCACCGGCGTCGAGCGCGTCGACCTTGTCCCGGCTGTCGCCGCGACCGGACAGCACCACGATCGGCACCGGCGTCCACGTCCGCAGCTTGCGGATGACCTCGGCGCCGTCAACGTCGGGCAGTCCGAGGTCCAGGATGACGAGGTCGGGCCGGACCGACGCGGCCGCGTGGAGCGCCTCGGCACCGTCGGCCGCGACGTGGACGTCGTACATGCGCGCCTGCAGGTTGATCCGTAGCGCCCGCAGGATCTGTGGTTCGTCGTCGACGATGAGCACGCGCGTCATCGGGGCTCCTCCTGCCGCCAGTGCTCGATGCGGTCGAGCAGTGCCGGTGACGCCAGGCCGCGATCGGTCGGGTCGGCGTCCATCGACGGCAGCGACAGGGTCATGGTCAGCCCGCCGCCCGGCGTGATGTCGGGCACCAGCGAGCCGCCCATTGCCTCGGCGAGGCCGCGCGACAGCGCGAGACCGAGGCCGACGCCGGTGTCGTTGTCGCGGTCACCGAGCCGTTGGAATGGCAGGAACACCGAATCCCAGTCGGTGGCCGGGATGCCCGGACCGTGGTCGATCACCCGCGTCTCGACCTGTCCGGCGTGATCGCTGATCGAGATCATCGGCGGCTGACCCGACGGGCTGTATCGCAACGCGTTGGACAGCACGTTGACCAGGACGCGTTCGATCAGCGCCGGGTCGGCGTAGACCTCGAGCGGCTCCTCTGGCGCGTGCACGACGACGTGATGACCCGGTTCGCCGAGGTCGTCGAGGGCTCGCGCGACCGCGTCCGACATGGTCATCGCCTGCGGGTAGAGGCCGAGCGCGCCGGCCTGCAGCCGGCTCATGTCGAGCAGGTTGTCCACCAGACGCGTCAACCGGTCCAGCGACTCACCGACCGTGGACAGCAGCTCTTCGCGGTCCGCGTCGCTGAACGCGACGTCGTGGCTGCGCAGCCCGTCGATCGCCGCGCGCGCGGAGGCAAGGGGGGTACGCAGGTCGTGGCTCACCGCGGAGAGCAGCGCCGTGCGCATCTTGTCCACCTCGGACAGCGAACCGACCGTCGCGGCCTGCTCGGCGAGGCGTTCAGTCCGCAACGCCACCGCCGCCTGCGCCGCGAACGCCTCCACAATGCGACGGTCCGCGGCGGCGAGCTGATGCCCGCGTAGCACCAACGAGAATTCGTCGTCCACGCTCACGTCCGCGTCGCCGTCAGCCGGGAACAGACTCGGATGGTCACCGGTCGCGGCCGCCACACGCCAGGCATCCGGGTCGCGTTGCACGTCCGGGCCGCCCGGCTCGTCGGGACGGCGTTCGAGCAACGTCACACTGCCGAACCCGTACGTCTCGCGCAGCTGGTCGAGCAGTGCCGGCAGGACACGGTTGCCGCGTACCACCGATCCGGCGAGCGTGGACAACGTCTCCGCCTCGGCGCGGGCGCGGGCGGCCTCCCGTGTCCGGCGTGCCGCCCGGTCGACGGTGAGACTCACCGCGATCGCGACGGCGAGGAAGATGATGATCGCCAACAAGTTCTCGCGCTCGGCGATCGTGAATGTGTGGATCGGCGGCGTGAAGTAGTAGTTGACCAACAGGCTGCCCACGATCACCGCGAGCACCGCCGGCCAGAGGCCACCGACCAGCGCGACGACCACGACGCTCGCAAGGTAGGCCAGCATGTCGCTGGGCAGGCTGAGCTCGTTGCGCAGGCCAGCGAGCAGCAACGTCAGCAATGGCAGTCCGGCCGCGGCGACGACGAACCCGGCGAGCTGGCGGCGAAGGGTCAACGCGCTGCGTGGCGCGCCGATGCGTTGCCCGCGACCAACTTCCTCGTGCGTCACGAGGTGGACGTCGATCGGCCCGGACATCGCCGCGGTGGTCAGGCCGACACCGGGCGACAGGATGTGTGCCAGCCGGCCCCGTCGGCTCGCGCCGAGCACCAACTGGCTCGCGTTCACGCCACGCGCGAAGTCGAGCAGCGCGGTCGGGATGTCGGCGCCGACCACTTGGTGGTACGTGCCGCCAATGCTCTCCACCAGTGAGCGCTGGCGGGCGAGGTGCGCCGGGTTCGCCTCGGCGAGGCCGTCGTTGCGCGTCACGTGTACGGCGAGGACGTCCGCGCCCTTGGTACGCGCTGCGATGCGTGCCGCCCGACGGATCAGCGTGTCGCCCTCCGGTCCCCCGGTGAGCGCCACGACGACTCGCTCCCGCGCCTCCCACGTCGCCGAGATCCCGTGTTCGGCGCGGTATCTATCCAGCTGGTCGTCCACCTTGTCGGCGACCCAAAGCAGCGCCAGCTCGCGAAGCGCGGTGAGGTTGCCGACCCGGAAGTAGTTGCCGAGCGCGGCATCGATCTTCTCCGGCCGGTAGATGTTGCCGTGCGCCATCCGCCGCCGGATGGCCTCGGGCGCCATGTCGACAAGCTCGACCTGGTCGGCTCGGCGTACCACCGCATCCGGCACGGTCTCTCGCTGCGGCACGCCGGTGATCTGCGCGACGACGTCGTTGATGGACTCCAGGTGCTGGATGTTGACGTTCGTGATCACGGTGATGCCGGCGTCGAGCAGCGCCTCGATGTCCTGCCACCGCTTGGCGTTTCGCGAGCCCGGCACGTTGGTGTGCGCCATCTCGTCCACCAGCGCCACATCGGGCTTCCGAGCGAGGATCGCGTCCACGTCCATCTCGGTGAAGCTGGCGCCGCGATAGGTCAACGACCGGCGCGGCACGACCTCGAGTCCCGCGATCAGCTCCTCGGTGTGCGGCCGGCCGTGCGTCTCGACGTACCCGACCACCACATCCGTGCCGCGATCGTGCCGGCGGTGGCCCTCCTCGAGCATCTTGTACGTCTTGCCGACGCCCGGCGCGGCACCGAGATAGACCCGAAGCGCGCCCTTCGACATGTGTTCACCTCCTTAAGATCCATCATCCCCGCGTACGGGATAACGCTGGTCTAGACCCATGTTCAGTTTGAGGACGTTCACGCCGGGCTCGCCGAGGAAGCCGAGCGCGCGTGGCGTCGTGAACTGCTTGATCAGCTGCATGACCGTTGACAGGGCCACACCACGTTCGCGGGCCACCCGCGGTGCCTGCAGGTCCGCGTACGCCGTGGAGATCTGCGGGTCGAGGCCGCTGCCGCTCGCGGTAACCGCATCCGGTGGTACGGCGGGGTGCGCTGGAGCGTTGCCACGGATCGGCGTGATGGCACCGAGCTTGCTGTAGTCCGTACCGAACCGCGCGCACTGTACGGTCACGCCCGCGTACGTCGCGACGAACGGCGTGGCCGGGCACTCTTGGTTCACGGAGTAGGCGGCCGTGACCCTTCCGCCCGGTACGCCGCCCACGTGTACGACGACGAGCACCGCGCCGACGCCGTCGCTCGTGCAGAACGGGCGGGACCCGTCGACGCCCTCGAGCTTGCCGATCGCGAGGCTGCGCGAGCACACCTGCGTCAACAGGCTCTGGGTACCCTCGTCGGTCTTGTTATTCGGATCGGGCAGCGTGTCGACGACGCTCTCCGGGCCGAGGTTCGACGCACTCGTGGACGTCGGGTCATAGCCGTCGCCGGCCGCGGACGGTCGCGACTGGAAATACTGCGGCAGCGCGTTGCCGTCGCTATCGGTGAACAGCTGGCCGATCAGCGCGCTGCCGACTGCCTTGCCGTTCATCGTCACCAGCGACCCATCGGCTTGATGCCGGAGGCCGGGGATCTGCGCGACGCCCGTGATCACGAGCGGGTACGCGATGCCGACGATGATCGTGAGAATGATCAGCGCGCGCAACGCGGCGATGTGTTGACTAACCCAAGTGGGAATACGCATTACCTGATCCCGGGTATGAATTGGACGACGAGGTCGATGAGCTTGATGCCGAGGAACGGCAGGATGATGCCGCCCGCGCCGTAGATCCACAGGTTGCGGCGCAACATCGCGGCCGCGCTGGACGGCGTGTAGCGCACGCCCCGCAACGCGAGCGGGATGAGCGCCACGATGATGACCGCGTTGAAGATGACCGCGGACAGGATCGCCGACGTCGGGCTGTGCAGGCCCATAATGTTCAGCCGATGCAGACCGGGATAGACGGCGGCGAACATGGCTGGGATGATCGCGAAATACTTCGCGACATCGTTCGCGATGGAAAAAGTGGTGAGCGCGCCACGCGTAATCAGCAGCTGCTTGCCGATCTCCACGATCTCGATCAGCTTCGTCGGGTCAGAGTCGAGGTCGACCATGTTGCCGGCCTCCTTGGCGGCCGACGTACCCGTATTCATCGCGACGCCGACGTCGGCTTGCGCGAGTGCCGGCGCGTCGTTCGTGCCGTCGCCGGTCATCGCGACGAGCTTGCCGCCCTCCTGCTCGCGCCGGATCAGCGCCATCTTGTCTTCCGGCTTCGCCTCGGCGAGGAAGTCGTCGACGCCGGCCTCGTCCGCGATCGCCTTGGCGGTCAACGGGTTGTCGCCGGTGATCATGACGGTACGGATACCCATCCGCCGCATCTCGTCGAACCGTTCGCGCATGCCGGCCTTGACGACGTCCTTCAGATGGATGACGCCGAGCACCCGCGCTTCGCCGCCGAGCCGCTCGCCAACCACCAGCGGCGTACCGCCGGATGCCGAGATGCCGTCCACGACCTGACCGATCTCCGGTGATACGGCGCCGCCGTGCGACCGGACCCAGTCCGCCACCGCGGTCGCGGCGCCCTTGCGCAGTTCACGAGACGGCTGCCCGCCGTTGTTCGCGAGGTCGACGCCGGACATCCGGGTCTGCGCGGTGAACGGCACCCAGGTGGCGTGCTCCAACTCGCCGGCGGAGCGCTCACGGAGGCCGTACGCGGTTTTCGCGTACACGACGACCGACCGGCCTTCCGGCGTCTCGTCGGCAAGGCTCGACAACTGCGCCGCGTTCGCCAACTCATTCGGTGTCACACCGCCGACCGGTACGAACTCGCTCGCCTGCCGGTTGCCCAGCGTGATCGTGCCGGTCTTGTCCAGCAGCAACGTGTTCACGTCGCCGGCCGCCTCGACGGCACGGCCGGACAGCGCCAGCACGTTGCGCTGCACGAGCCGGTCCATCCCGGCGATGCCGATCGCGGACAGCAGCGCGCCGATCGTCGTCGGGATCAGACACACCAACAGCGACACGAGCACGATGCCGGTCACGCCGTTCGCGTCGAGCGCTTGGCTGTTGGGTACGAATGCCTGGACGCCCTTGGAGTAGATGGCGATCGGCTGGAGCGTGGCGACCGACAGCAGGAAGATGATCGTGAGCGCGGCGAGCAGGATGTTCAACGCGATCTCGTTCGGCGTCTTCTGCCGGTTCGCGCCCTCGACGAGCGCGATCATCCGGTCGATGAAGCTCTCCCCTGGCTTCTGAGTGATCTTCACGACGATGCGATCGGACAGCACGCGCGTGCCGCCGGTGACCGCGCTGCGATCGCCGCCGGACTCGCGAATGACCGGTGCCGACTCGCCGGTGATCGCCGATTCGTCAACGCTCGCGATGCCCTCGACCACGTCGCCGTCGCCCGGGATCACGTCGCCGGCCTCGCACACCACGAAGTCGCCTTGCCGCAATTCGGCAGCGGGTACCGGCTCCTCCTTCGGTGCCGACGCACCCGGCTTCCAATCCGCGAGCCGGCGCGCGACGGTGTCCTTCTTCGCGGCGCGCAGCGTCGCGGCTTGGGCCTTGCCGCGCCCCTCGGCGACTGCCTCGGCGAGGTTCGCGAACAGTACGGTCAGCCACAGCCACACCGTGATGACCCACGCGAACACGGTCGGATGGACGATCGCGAGCACGGTGGTGAAGATCGAGCCGATCTCCACGATGAACATCACCGGGTTGCGCCACAGCGTCGTGGGGTTCAGTTTGCGCAGCGCGTCCGGCAGCGACTTCCACAATTGCTTCGGGTCCAGCAGGCCGCCACCGACGCGGCGCGGACGGTTGTCGCTCGGCGCGGCGGGTGCCGCGCTCGGGTCGACGGTGCTCGCAGTCATCTCACTTTCTTTCTTCGCCACGACGTCCTTCGCGCCGGACGTGCTCGCATGGGGGTCGATGCGATCGCGGTCGTTGGTGCCTGGACGCTCGGGAGTGGTCATCAGTGCAACCCCTCCGCGAGCGGGCCGAGCGCCATGGCCGGGAAGTAGGTCAGCGCGACGATGATCAGCGTGACGCCGACCAGCATGCCGACGAACAGCGGTCGGTAGGCGGGCAGCGTGCCGGCCGATTCGGGTGCCGGCCGTTGTCGCGCAAGCGATCCGGCGAGACCGAGCACGAACACGATCGGCAGGAATCGGCCGATCAGCATCGCGAGCCCGAGCGCAGTGTTGTAGAACGTCGTGTTCACGCTGATGCCGGCGAACGCCGAGCCGTTGTTGTTCGCCGCCGACGTGAACGCGTAGAGCACTTCCGAGAAGCCGTGCGGCCCGGTGTTCAACATCGACGCTCGCGCGCTGGACAGCGCCATCGCGATGCCGGTGCCGACGAGCACGATGGTCGGCGTGGTCAGGAAGTAGAGCGACGCGAACTTCATCTCGCGGCCGGTCAACTTCTTGCCGAGATACTCCGGAGTTCGACCGACCATCAGCCCCGCCACGAACACCGTGACGACCGCGAGCACCAGGATGCCGTACAGGCCCGAACCGGTGCCGCCGGGCGCGACCTCGCCGAGCATCATGTTGAGGATCGGTACGCCGCCGCCGAGCGCCGTATAGGAATCGTGGAACGAGTCCACCGCACCTGTCGACGTCAGTGTCGTAGCGCTCGCGAACGTGGCGGACTGGGACACCCCGAATCTCGTTTCGGTGCCCTCCGTGGCGGCACCGACCGCTTGCGGAACCGTGCCGCCGTGCACGCCCTGGAAGACGTTGATCACGATGACGCTGACGATCGCCATGATGGCCATCGCGGCAAGGATCGCGTAGCCGTGCTTGTTCGAGCCGACCATCTTGCCGAACGTGCGCGGCAGCGAGAAGGAGATCATCAGCAGCAGGAAGACCTCGATCCAGTTCGTCCACGTCGTCGGGTTCTCGAACGGGTGCGCGCTGTTGGCGTTGTAGAAGCCGCCGCCGTTCGTTCCCAGTTCCTTGATGGCTTCCTGGCTCGCCACCGGTCCGCCGGTGATGTGTTGTGCGGTGCCGGCGAGTGTGTGTACGTCGGTTGCGTGGAAGTTCTGGATCGCGCCGGACGCGATCAGAATGATCGCGAAGATCACCGACAGTGGCAGCAGGATGCGGATCGTGATGCGGACCAGGTCGACCCAGAAGTTGCCGAGTGTCGCGGTCGAGGACGAGCCACCGATCTTGTGGGCGAAGCCACGAACCAGCGCGATCGCGACCGCGATGCCGACCGCCGCGGACAGGAAGTTCTGCACCGCCAGCCCGGCCATCTGGGTGACGTACGTCATCGTCGACTCGCCGGAATAGGCCTGCCAGTTCGTGTTCGTCACGAAGCTGACCGCGGTGTTCCAGGACAGCGCGGGCGCGACGCCGGTGAACTTCGTGCCGCCCGGATCCGGAAGGTGCGCCTGCAGCCGCTGGATCGCGTAGAGCACGAGGATCGAGATCGCGGAGAACGCGAGCACGGAACGCGCGTAGACGCCCCACGACTGCTCGCCGTCCGGGTTCACGCCCACGCCGCGGTAGACGAGCCGCTCCGCACGGGAGTGCTTGCGCCCGGTGACGACGCGGTACATGTAGTCGCCGAATGGCTTGTATACCACGGCAAGCGCGGCGACCATCGTGACGATGAAGATGATGCCGGCGGTCAACGGACTCATCA
>DASTMZ010000137.1:0-69799 GCA_035713725.1 Micromonosporaceae bacterium | reverse complement strand
CCGCCAAGGAACGCGACTTCATCCGCGAGACGCTCCGCTCACTGGTCGCCCGTCCACGGCCACGCACAGGCGGAGCGGGCAGAGCGAAGGCGGCACGCTCCGCGTAGAAGGAGCACCGCGCAGTGCCTCGATATAGACGACCCGTCCCGCGCCACTACGCCGACGGCTTCTGGCACGTTTGGGTCACCGTCGGCACGAAGCCGAACGGCCGCCCCGACCAGCGGCACATCAGGCGCGCCACGCGCAGCGAGGCCGAGGAAGTCGCAGACGAGCTGCTGAACACCGTGCGCCGAGCCGGTGCCGCCGCGAAGCCCGGCAAGAAGCCAACTGTCGAGGGGTGGATGACGACCTACCTCGACACCATCGCGCCACGCCGCTGCGTCGATTCGACCGTCTACGACTACCGGTCGAAGATGCGCAACTGGGTGTTCCCGACCTACGGCCGGCTACGCCTCGACAAGTTGACGCCTGAGCACCTCGACCGGATCTACCTCGAGATGCAGCACGCCGGTAAGGCGCCGAGCCATCAACTCAAGGTTCACCGCATCCTGTCGCGTGCGCTCGACATCGCGATGCGCCGCGGCCTGGTCGCGGTGAACGTGTGCAAGCTCGTCGACGCGCCGTCGGTCGCGCCGGTCAACGTCAAGGCACTCGGCGAGTCGATCGCGTTGACGATCCTCGAGGCGGCCAACGAGCGGCGGAATCCGGAGCGGTGGTCGATCGCGTTCGCGCTCGGGCTGCGCCAGGGCGAGGCGCTCGGCCTTCGGTGGGAGGACCCGACGGACGGGTATCCGCTCGTCGACCTCGACGCCGGTGTGCTGCGGGTGTGGTGGCAGCTGCGGCGGCGGATCTATCTTCACGGCTGCGGATCGCCCTCGCGTGACGGCCACCCATGCGGGCGGAAGCGTGGCGCGGAGTGTCCGCGGCGGTCGGGCGGCGGGCTCGAGTACCGCAAGTGCAAGGGCAAGAGCAGGCGTACGGTGCCGATTCCGCCGGAGCTGCTGCCGGCGTTGCGGAAGCTGAAGAAGCGGCAGGCGGCCGAACGCCTCAAGGCACCGGAGTGGCGCGCCGGGTCGGCGGTGTTCACGACCGACGACGGGCGGCTCGTCGATCCGCGCGAGGACTACGACGAGTGGCGTGCGATCCTCGGCCGCGCCGGAGTGAGACATGTCAAGCCGCACATCGCGAGGCACACCGCGGCGACGTTGTTGCTCGCACAAGGTGTCGACGTGCGGGTCGTGCAGGAGCTGCTCGGGCACCGCGACATCCGTACGACGCAGGGGTACACGCAGGACGTCGACATGCTTCTCGAGGACGCCGTGCGGCGGACGATTCTGCGCACGCACACCAAGATCAAAGGTGTACCAAAAGGTGTACTGCGTGCCCGTGCATGAGGGTGCGCAACAGTGCTAAACGCCTGGTCATGCACCATGACGCACCCGCGTACACCGCACACCGACAGACTCGTAATGCGTAGGTCCAGGGTTCGATTCCCTGAGGCGGCTCGCAAAGCAATGGCCCGGACGCTGGGAACTCCCTAACGTCCGGGCCATTCGTTGTCGCGCCCAAGATCAAGGGTGCACGAAAGGGTGCACGATCACTCCCACTCCGGGTCGTCATTGCGCGGACCCCGTTCGCGATGTCGTCGAACGCGGCGTCGTACGCCGGTTCGCCGGTCGACGGTCAGTCCGTTGCGGCCACCAACGAGCCCGTGCGAAATTCCGCGGTCGGGCTCGGGCCCTCGTCATCGTGGATGCCGCCGACCGGCACCGGCCGCGACACGAACCTCGGTGGCCTGCTGCGGCGAGCGTCACCTGCTCGCGATCTGGCCGTCCCAACCCGGCGCGATGAGCACCGCCGGCTGCGCGAGGACGCGGGCGCGCACCGGCTCGATGAGCGCGCCGATGAGCCGACGGTCGAGCGCACGGTCGCGGCCGGCGACGACCTCGCCGCAGCCGAGGCGACGACCCTCAATGCGGATCCTCGAGTACTTTGCCGCGAACCCCGGCGACGCGACGACGAACGTCCTGTCGGCGCAACGCTGCGACGCGCCGAGGAGCGCGCCTGCGTGCGTCGCATGCACCGGATCACTGCACTCACAGTCTCAGACTCGGTCATCCTGCCCGCTCAAGGATCGCGCCCGTTGCGTGGGTTCCGTCCTTGAGGACGAGTGGCCGTCCTGGTAGACCCCTGATACACGGCTGATTTGCGCTGGAATCAAGCATTCACCGGACGGTCACCGGGGTGAGGACGCGGCGGCGGCTGAAATTCGATCGGCCACCGGCGCCTTCCCCGTCGCCGGCTCGGCTTTGCAGAGTCGGCGAGACTACGCCCTGTCGGGTGCACACGGCACGAGGCCGTTCCCGGGCTGGTTGGCGCAGAGGTCTACGCCCCATTGAAGAGATATTGACTCTTTGCGCCCTGCGCTGGTGTAATTGATTTTGATTCCCTGGCCGGTGGCCGATGCGTCAGTGGGTTTGCTGTACTGCAACAACAGCGCCACCGCCTGTGGATCCGGCCGGAGTGGTCCGGTGAACGTGGGACACTTCTTCGTCATAACAACTGGACGCGCCACCGGCGGCCGCACTTGTGCAATTGGCACGCTGTTGTCCCCGTAGCCGTAATGCCCGCTCTCCATTGCGTTCGGTATCACGGCGAAGTCGTCGATGTGCAGCCCGTTCGTAGGATCGATCACCTCGATGCTGTCAATGGTCACCAGGCCGGGCTTGTCGAGACAGATGATGACGTCGCCGAACACGTACGGCGTGCCTGCGCGCGTGTTGGGAAGTGCAGCGCCGGCGCCGAGGAAGCCGGGTGCCATGATGCGCGCCCCCTGCTGCCGAGGAGAAGCGGTGCAGGCCGCCAGGCATACAGCAGCCAGCACGGTAGCTGTGACGGTTAGCAGGCGGCGCATCTCAACATCTCTCATCTCGTTTACGCGTTGGCCTCGGCCTCCGGTGCGGAAACCCATCCGGAAGGGTTTGATCCACACACATGATGGACAGCACCGAAATGCCATCTCAGCTGCGTATCTTGCGAGAGTGAAGCCTTCGCACTAAGGCTGATGACGGCGAGTTGGACGCCCCAGTTCCAGGTGATGTTGCTACCAGCTGTCTTCCAATATTGGCTGGCGCCCTGTGGTGCACAATCCCCCGGGGCCGACCAGATCGGCTTCGCAGACTGCGTCAACGTAACCTACGGAGGGCCGACGATCAGAGCGTTGAACGACCACACGGGCCGCGGACACTTGCGCGGCGACCTGCTGCGGCACGATCGTCAGCAGCAGCCATGACACGAACGACGCGGTGGCGATCACCTCGACGAACACGGCGATCGCCCCGGGCAGCCCAGAGGGAGCCGAGATGGTCGCCGCAACGTCGATACTCGTCGGAACGCCTCTCAGCAGCCATGCGGCAGACAGCCAGCGAACCGGCCTGGAGGTCGTCACCGACACACGCGTCGCAGTACATGAACAACTTGGTTAACGCTGCAAATGGTCAAGAGCAATGCCGGTGATTACGCTCCGTAGCCTGCAAAGTTGGTTTGAGCCTGAACCGCAACCTATAACGAAATCGCCGATCTGTTATAGGTTGACGCCGTGGATGCAACCAGATTTGTAGCTCCGCAGTGGGGACGAGCGGTCTCAACCGGAGGAACGGCGCCATATGTTGCATTCGTTCCTGAACCGGTTCCGCGCGAACATCTCATCAAGCCTGACACCATAATGCTGCTATCAGAAGCGGACGCGGCTCTGGGGCGACTAGCGGGAGCCGGCCGCCTCCTACCTGAGCCTCATCTGTTGGTCACCGCATACATGACCCGAGAGGCCGTGGCGAGCTCCCGCATCGAGGGTACGCAAGCGTCTGTCACTGAGGTCTTCGACGCGGACGTTTCGGGCGCGTCCAAGCGGGACGACGTCCAAGAGGTACTCAACTACATCACTGCGCTGAGGCACGGGCTGACGCGCTTAGATGGCGGGTTCCCGCTGTCGCTCCGCATCATCAAGGAGATGCACGCGATCCTGCTCGATAGTGTCCGCGGTCACGACAAGACACCGGGTGAATTCCGCCGTAGCCAAAACTGGATCTCGTCGCCGGACAACACTCCACGGAACGCCCGCTTCGTCCCGCCGACCGTCGAAACATGTGGACATCCCTCGACAACTGGGAGAAGTACCTGCACGACGAAGATCCCCGGCTGCCGCTGCTGATTCGTTGCGCACTGCTGCACTACCAGTTCGAGACCATCCATCCATTCCTCGACGGGAACGGCCGCCTCGGGCGCTTGTTCATCGTGCTGTATCTCGTCCAGCAGCATCGTCTGCCCGCTCCCCTGCTTTACCTGTCCAACTACTTCGACATGCGCAAGGGTGACTACTACGACCGGCTCCAGTTCGTTCGCGAGCGTGGCGAAATTGACGAGTGGTTCGATTTCTTCCTACGCGGCGTTGCCGCACAGGCGGCAGACGCGGTGTATCGGGCGGAGTTGATGGCAGACCTGCGTGAGCAGTACAGAGGCCGCCTCAAAGGCGTGCGGAGCCGAGCATCGGAGGTCGTTGACCTGCTGTTGGGGCGTCCGATCATCACAGTTCGAGTCGTCCAAGAGACGCTCAACATGAGCCAGCCGGGCGCGGCCAACTTACTCAGGACGCTTGTCGATCATGGTGTCGTGCGGGAGACCGGCGAGGGACCCGGCGTGAGACACAGGTATTGGGCCGATGACATCCTGCACGTTCTGGATCCTCACCCGTCGGCCTGACGGTGCAGCGGGTCACGAATCACCGCGCCGTCGGCACGTTCACGGCGGCGCAGGCATACGCCGGCGTACACATTCCGCTCGGCAACTAGCCCGTAGCGCCGGCGGCATCGTCGACGCGGTCCAAGGTGTATGCCAAGCGCCGGCCCGGACGGAAGCGCCGCTCAATCGCCGGCCGGCGATTAAGCGAACAGCTCGGCCTAGTCGTCAACGGTCGTCGGTCGCCAGCCCCGCGAAACTCGCGACCGCGCTCTCGTCTGCCGACTCGGACGGACCCGCTGGCGGGAACCCATTGACACCATCGCAATCGCGTCGTCGTCGTTGGCCCGAAAGGCGGCGACGGCGGCATCGAGCCGTCCCGCCCAGGCTTCGACCTTCGATGCTCGTTGAAACCTCGTCATGGCGGAGATCGCGCCGCAACGTATCCCTCGATAGGAGGTAGGCGAGTCCATGACCTTCACGCGCGGTGGTGAGCCCGACACGTCGGTGTGATCAAACGCGGCTAACGGCACCCGAATAGTGCGCCACCAGTTGCGTATCGTGATCTTGTCCTCATCAACGATGACCGCCAGGCGTGCCTGTCCAATCAGGACTCGGAGGTTGACCAGGGCCAACGCCGCGAACACCACAATGAAGTACCGCGGTGCCACGTACCGCAGGTTCAAGCCGAACGTGGTGACCATGATGATCAAGAAACACTCGCTGAGTGCGAGGAATCCAACACCAATCGCAATCTGCACCCTTCGGCGCAGCACCACCCGACGTCGGCGTCGCACGACAACAATCTAACGTCCGATCGCAACTGACAATGCGCACCCTCCCGCGGTCAGAGCCTCGATCATTCGATCCACGACGGCCGCTGCACGTTAGGCGCACATGGCCGGAGTCAAGTTCATCACTAGGACGGGTAGTGGATCCGCAGCCGCACCGAACGGTCGTCGCGGACGTGGTGTACGAATGTCGCGCGCGGCGGGCAATGGTCCGGCCAGTCCACCGGATTGCTGAAATCGATCTCGAGCACAGTCACGGTGTTGCTCGCCACCACGCCGACGAGATTCGCGCGTACGCCCAAGGCGATCGCTTCGCGTTCGTGCGACGACCATTCGGGCAGCCCGGTCCAGTGACCGACGGTGTCCCGGACGTCGACGTCCGGGGCGAACAGCTCGCCATACGTAGCCGCCACCGGCTGCTCGTGCACCTGCCGGTAGAAGTCCGCCCACTGGGCGCGTTGTTGCGCTTCGGCGCTATCCCGGCTCAACGACGTGCCGGCCACGGTTGCCGTCAAACGATCGGCCATCTGCGTACGGGCTCGGTGCAGCCGACTGCGGACGGTACCCACTGGCACGGCGGTGACCCGGGCGATCGCCTCGTATGCCGTACAGCGGGTGAAGTAGCGCAGCATCAGCGTCAGCTTCTCGTCATCGTCGAGCGCGTCGATGGCCTGCCAGACCCATTCGCGCATGGCGTGCTCCTCGAGCAGGTGCTCGGGCGACGGTGCGGGGTCGGCGACGTCGACGTGTTCGGCCGCCACCTCGCGGCATTGCCGCAGCCGCATCAGGCAGACGTTGCGCAGCACGGTGTGCAGCCATCGCTTCGCCGCGGCAGCCTCCCGCAACTCACCGATCCGCAGCAGTGCCACCACGTTCGTGTCCTGAACGGCGTCGAGAGCGTCGGCCCGATTGCCCAGCAGACCGATCGCGGCGGCGTAGAGCGCCGGGCGGTGCCGCTCCAGCAACCCGGCCACCGCATGGGCGTCCCCGGCGCGCGCGAGCGTGGCAAGCTCGGCGTCGGTGACCTCGACGGGTCCCATGCGACAAGGATGCACACGCCGCCCGGAAAGTTCGCGAACCTTCCGGGCCGTTCCCGCATCCGTTCGGTGCTACCCGTACGCATCGAACAAGGAGTGATCATGACGACGACCCGAGCGGCGACCGACACCGATCCAGCGGCCAACACGGCCTTGATCCAGTCGTTCGTCGACGCCTGGAACACCCGCGACTTCGACCGGTTCGAGGCGCTGATGGGCGCCGACGCGGTGCTGCACATCGGCGGTGGCCAGGTCGCCTGCAACCCCGCGGCCACTCGGGCGATCGCCGAGGAGTGGACCATCGCCTTCCCCGACTGGCGATTCGAACTCGTACGCCTGATCGCCGACGGGGATCACGTGGTCGCGCACCTGCCCTACCGGGGGACGCACCGCGGCACGATCCTGGGCGTCGAGGCGACCGGGAGATCCTGCTTGGTGGACGAGATCGTCATCTTCCGCATCGCCGACGGCCGGATCGTCGAGGCGTGGGAGGTCTACGACGAGGCCGGTATGTGGCGGCAGCTCGGCCTGACGCAACTCCCGTAGCCGCCGCTTTGACCACCGGATTCCGGAGGCCGCAAATCGATGGCGCCGGCCGCACCCGCCGTGGTCTCCTGCGACCGTGCTCGACGACGACGCGATCCGCGACCTTCTCGCAACTGCCTGGCGTCGTGCGGGTGCATCGGTCGAGCCGCATCACGGCGGCATGAACTCGGCCACGTGGTGGGTCGGGCACGGTGGTCGGCGGTACGTCGCGAAGCACGTGCCCACGGACCAGTCCAGCGGCTTGGCCGGCGGCGTCACGGTGGCGTTGCTCGTCCAGGCGGCCGGCATCCCCAGCGGCGCACCGGTTCCGACGCCGGACGGTCGCCTCGCGGTCGACACGGCCGACGGTCCGGTCGTACTGCTGCGGTTCGTACCCGGAACCGGGCCACTCCTCGACGTTGCCGGTCGGCGCCTAATCGGAGACACGCTGGGCCGCGTACACGTGGCATTGACAGGTCAACGCATCGACGGTGCCCGGGACATGTTCCGCCCGGATCCGGACGGGCCGCACATCGAAGGGTGTCCGACGTGGGTACGGCCGGGCATCCAGCGCGCGCTGGCCGACTACGACGCGCTCGATCCGGCGACGTTGACACATGGCATGTTGCACACGGATCCGGCGCCCGATGCGTTCCTCGTCGATCCGGATACCGGCGAGGTCGGCCTGATCGACTGGCCGACCGCGTGCCACGGCCCGCTGCTCTATGACGTCGCGTCCGCCGTCATGTACCTCGGCGGTCCCCGCACCGCGGCACCGATGCTGAACGCGTACCTGGCGACCGGCGCGCTCGACGAGCACGAGATGCGTCGCGGCCTCGACGTGCTGCGGCGCTACCGGTGGGCGGTCCAGGCTTGGTACTTCGCGCATCGCATCGCCGTTGCCGACATGACCGGCATCGACGACCCGGCGGAGAACCTCCGCGGGCTCGAGGACGCGCGTGTGCACCTCGCGGTTTAGGTGGGTACGCGAGGGCCGGGGCGCCACCGGCGAAACTCGGATGCCGTAAAGCGATCAACCTCTAGCGAGAAGCCGCATCGTGGCTGCATAGTGTGCCGATGGTGGCCGTTCCCGAAGCTGACTGCTGGCTGCACCCGGACGTCGAGGTGCGCCCGTCCCCCATCGACGGCCGCGGATTGTTCGCGCGCCGCCGGATCAACGCCGGCAGCGTCGTCTCCCGGATCGGCGGCCGTCTCGTGTCGTGGGCGGAGTTGCAGGACATCTTCGCGACGGCGAAGCGGGACGCCACACTTGGGTACGTCGACACGATCGTCGTCGACGAAGACGTCCACCTCGTCATGCCACCCCAGCGCGCCAACGGGCTCGGCAACCACAGCTGTGACCCGAACTCGTGGTGGATCGACGCGTACACGCTGGCCGCCCGCCGCGACATCGAGGCGAACGAGGAGATCACGAACGACTACGCCACCAGTACCGGCGACGAGACGTTCAGTATGGGCTGCGCGTGCGGATCGCCGCTGTGCCGGCGCATCGTGACCGGGCGCGACTGGCGCATCCCGGGACTCCAGTTGCGCTACGGCGACCACTGGGCGCCGGCGCTCCTGGCGCGGATCAACGGCCGATCCGCCACGGTCAGTCCTAGCCCGGCGTAACCGACAGCGCCGGCCGCGGTCAGCACCGGCGTCAGCCGGTCGGCGAGGGTGTCGCCACCGATGCCGACGGCGCCGCGCCCGGCGTCACGGAGACGATGTCCACGATGAAGATCAGCGCCTCGTTGGGCGCGATCTCGCCGGAGCCCGCGTCGCCGTACGCGAGCGAGGCCGGCACCACGAGGATCCGCCGATCGCCGCGCCGCACGCCGATCAAGCCCTGATTCCAGCCGGGAATCACGCTGGCGGTGCCGAGCGGCGACACATCGAACGTCTGCGGCGACCCGTCCCACGACGCCTGGAACTGTTGCTTGGTCGTCCAATGCAGCCCGACGTACTTGACGGACAGCGAGTCTCCGGCCTTCGCCGCCGACCCGGTGCCAGGGATCACGTCGGCGAACGCGAGCTTGGTCGGCGTCGTCGTGCACGCCGGGGAGTCCGGCGCGGACAGCGTCGGCTTCGCGTTTATGTCGGTGCTGACCGACATCAGGCAGCCGCCGACCGCGACGGCGGCGTGCCTCGGCACGCGATGCGTCGGCGCCGGGCCGGCCGACTCGGGCGACGACGAACACGCGGCGACGCCGCTCAGCGTGAGCGCGGCGACCGCCAGCGCGGCGCGAGTGAGGTGGGTACGCACGCGCGAAGGGTACCCGTCGCGGTTAGGCGCCCGTGGCCGATGTCGACTCGGCGGCGATCGGCTCGCCCGAACCGATCGGCGCGACGACCGGCTGGCCCGAACCGACCGGCCTGCCCTCGGCGGGCTCATCCGCGGCAACTCCACCATGCGGCGTGGCATACGCCGCCGCGACCGCGGCACGATTGAACACTCGCCAGGTCGTCGCGGACACCACAACCGCTACCACGAAACCGACCCAGTAGGGCGTGGCGAGTCCGAAGCCGGACGCCAGCGCACCGCCGAGGATCGCGCCGACACAGTTGCCGCCGGCGCCCACGAACATCGAAGCGCTGCCGACCCGGCCGAGCATGTCCGGCGGCGTGAGCCGTTGGCGAAGCGAGACGGATGCGATCGTCCAGAGCGCGCCGTGTACGCCGAACGCGAGGAACGCGACGCCCACCGTGTACGCGCTGTGGGACGTTGCCAGTACCAGATGGAACCCGGCCTCGACGAGCAAGCCGACGCGGATCGTCCAGGTCGCGCTGACCCACCGAATGATGCGGTCGCCGAACACGGACCCGAGAAGACCGCCGACCGCGAGGCAACTGGATAGCGCGCCGAATCCGATCGAGCCGAGGTGCAGCCGCTCCTTGGCGAGCAGTACCAATACGGCGAGCGCGGCGGTCAGCGTGACATTCAACAGGCCGATCAGGACGGCCATCGTCCGCAGCAGCCGTTGCTGGATCAGGAATCGGAGCCCGCCGACCATGTCCGTCCACACCGACGGGTGTGGCGTCGCTGACACCGGCTCGTCGGTTGCTGGGGCCACGGACTGCGACCGGCGGTTCACGCGGAACGTTCCGCCGATCATGCCGATCAAGATCGCGCTAGCCGCGTACGTCCCGGCATTCACGATGAACGGCAGGCTCGGCGTCACCGCGAAGAGGAAACCGGCGAGTGGACCGGCGAACAGGCCGGCGGTGAGCATCGAACCACCGGCGAGCCAGCCGTTGGCGCGCTCGAGCAGCGGCGCCGGCACGATCGAGGGCACGAAGGCCTGACTAGCCGACCGGAATGCGACCTCACCGACGCTGACGATGAACAGCACCGCGAACAGCAGCGCGATGCTTGCGTGGCCGGCTACCAAGGCGACGCCGAGAACGGCAAGCGCGCCGACGCGAGCCCAGTCGATAGTGACCATGACACGGCGACGGTCGAGCCGATCGACGAGTACGCCGCTTGGCAGCGCGAAGAGCAGCCATGGCAACCATGCGATGGTGGCAGCCGCCGATACGACGAGTGGATTGCTGGTCCGGGACGCGACCAGCAGCGGGGTGGCGACACTGGCCAGCACGCTGCCGATGGCCGAGGTGGTGCTAGCCGACCAGAGCTTGACGAATTTGTCGCCGAGCTTCTCGCCCGCACCGCCCGGCCGCTCGCGCGGTGCGCGCGGCGTTCCGTTGGGTGGCTTCGGGTTCGACCCGCTCGGGATCGACTCTTCGGTGCGGCTGGCGGCCTTCTCGCTCGGTTCCAGCTCCGCACCCCCCACGGTGGGCGAACCTACCAGCGCCGACATCTCGGCGCGAACGCGTTATTCGTCGGGCGCAACTCGAGATGTCGACGACTGGCGGGGCGGTGTCGTGGTCGAGCCTCGACCGTTCATGTCGGCGAGGCTCGACCGTTGCTGCCAGGTTTGTCGGACCGTTGGCCGTCGGATCGTTGGCCGTTGGCCGGGGTTAGGCCGGCGGCGTCCGCCGGCCTGCGGTTGCGGAGCGACACGACATCGGGGGTACGGGTGGCGGTGGTAGCGGCTCGGTCGGATCGACCGCCGGTGCCCGGGCTCGACGTGTCGCACCCGGGCGGGCTCGCGAACCGGATCCGGATCACCGCGGCACCCGCGACAGGCTCACCGCGACGTTCGCGCTGCCTGAGTAGCGGGTGTGCGGGTCGCCCCAGCCGCGACCGCGGGTGCGCGGCCAGAACCGGGCGAGTCCGTTCCGGGTGCGGGTGGTGTTGGTGATGCATTCACTGAAGGTGCTGACGTCATTTGTCATGCAGATATTGTCACCATGACGTCGCTGTGATGTCAAGAGTGACGTCACCATGACTTTTCGAGTGGTGTCACCGCGGCGTCGCCGGTCGCGTCCGTACCGCGGTTCGACCTGTCGATGTAGGTTGACGTCCGGCGGTTGAACCGACAGGAGCAGAGCGTGCGAAACCGAAGCGGAGCACCGGCGTCATGCGCGCGGTGATCGTCGCGGCGGCGGTTGCGTTCGTTCTCACGCTGTTCGGCACGCCGATCGCCATCCGGATCTTCCGCAGCCTTCGCCTGGGTCAGCCGATCCGCGACGTCATGCCGGACGGCCACCGCGCGAAGGTCGGGACGCCGACCATGGGCGGCATCGTGTTCACCGCTGCGACGCTCATCGCGTACGTTGCCGGGCACGTCGTCCTCAAGACGCTGCCTGCCGAGCAGATCGTGCCGCCCGGTCCGACGATGACCGGGCTCGTACTGCTCGGGTTGATGGTCGGCTGTGGCGCCATCGGCTTCCTCGACGACTTCCTCAAGGTGTCGCGCCAAAACAGCGCGGGCCTCGCCGGCCGCTGGAAGATCCTGGGCCAGATCGGCGTCGGCGCGGCGTTCGGCGCGCTCGCGCTGACCGAGAAGAGCACCGCCGGCCTCACGGTCAGCAGCACGACGTTGTCGTACATTCGCGACCTGAGCTGGGCGCACATCGGCGAGATCGGTGCCGTGGTGCTGTTCATCGTGGTGGTCATGGCGACCACCAACGGTGTGAACCTGAGCGACGGGCTCGACGGGCTTGCCACCGGTACGGCGGTCGTCGTCCTGTTCGCGTACATGATGATCTCGTTCTGGCAGTACCGGCACTGGTGCGCCGACACGGCGACCCACTTCTCGTACTGCTACACGACCCGAGATCCGCTCGAGACCACCATGATCGCTGGCGCGGCCGCCGGTGCGTGCGCGGGATTCCTATGGTGGAACACGTCGCCGGCGCGAATCATCATGGGCGACACCGGCTCCATGGCGCTCGGCGGCTTGATCGCGGGGCAGGCGGTGGCGACCCGTACCGTGCTGCTGCTGCCGATCATCGCGCTGCTCTTCGTGATCATCACGGCGTCGCGGATCATCCAGTACACGTCGTACAAGACGACGCGCAAACGCGTGTTCCTCATGTCCCCGCTCCAGCACCACTTCGAGCAGGCCGGGTGGAGTGAGGTCAACATCGTGGTCCGCTTCTGGATCATCGCCGGCATCGGGGTTGCGGTCGGATTGGGACTTTTCTACGGAGATTTCCTAGCCCACGTTGGATGAATGCCACACCAACTCGGTGAGCGAACTTACAGCTACGGCACGTAAGCTCGCGGCGTGACCGACGTGCAGACGGATCCTCCCCCGACGCCGACCCCGCCGCAGGGACGCCGTCATGCTCGGCCCAGCAGCTTCAAGGGCAACTTCTGGAAGGAGTTGCCGATCCTGATCGGCGCGGCGGTCGTCGTTGCGCTGCTGGTGCGTACGTTCGTCCTGCAAACGTTCTATGTGCCGTCCGAGTCGATGGAGCACACGCTCAACATCAACGACCGCGTGCTGGTCAACAAGCTCGTCTACGATTTCCGGTCGCCACGCCGCGGTGAGGTGATCGTCTTCACGTCACCGCTCGACTGGCGTACCGCCGAGAACGAGAAGGACTTCGTCAAGCGCGTCATCGGCGTACCCGGCGATCACGTCACCTGCTGCACGAACGGTCACCTGATGGTCAACGGTGTCGTCATCGACGAGCCGTACCTCGATCCGGATGCCGGGCCGAACGCGCCCGCGAGCCCGAACACGTTCACCATCGACGTGCCGCCCGGTCGGTTGTGGGTGATGGGCGACAACCGTGTGGAGTCGGCCGACTCCCGCTATCACTACCAACAGACGGGCGACATCAAGGAAGCGACGATCCCGATTTCGTCGGTGATCGGGCGAGCGTTCGTGCTGTTCTGGCCGCCGGGCCGGGCGACCTGGCTGACCGTGCCAAAGGCGTTCGACGCGGTACCGAACGCGCCCTAACTCTTCGCTAGTCAAAGTGCCTGGACCGTTGGTCGGCACACTCTTCGCCAGTCGAAGTGCCTGGACCTTCGGTCGGCACACCTGCCCTTGCCGTGACATCGAAGCGTTTGCGGGAAGAGTCAATGATGTTGCTGCCCGATGACGGCCTGCGCATCGAGGAGCGCGACGCGGTGCGGGTCGTCGTGCTCGACGCGGACGAGCGGATCCTGCTGTTCCGTACGTGGCACACGAACCATCGCAGGTCGTGGTGGGAGCTGCCAGGTGGCGGCATCGAGCCGGACGAGACGTACCTCGACGCAGCGATCCGGGAGCTGCGCGAGGAGACCGGCATCGTCGTCGTACCCGCGCAGGTGTCCAAGCCCACGTGGCGGCGGACCGCGACGTTCCGTTATCGCGGTGCCCGGCGACTGCAGCATGAGGTCGTGGTGACCGCCCGGCTTGACCAGCGCGGCGCGGAGCCCGACATCTCCGGCCAGCTCGACTACGAGCGCGAGGACTATTCGGCGAGCCGCTGGTGGCCAGTCGCCGAAGTGTCGTCGAGCACCGAATTGTTCTATCCCGGACGGCTTCCGGAGTTCCTCGCCGCGCATTTGCGTGCCGAGGAGATCGACGAACCGTTCGAACTCTGGTCGTGAGCGACGCAGCGCGTCACACCAGCTCGACGGACCGCATCACACCACGTCGCCGGACCGGGCCACCGGCGCCTGGTCGGGCCGTCCGTGCCGGTAGGCGGTGACCAGATCCTCGCGCGCCCGCGCGACACGCGATCGGATCGTGCCGATCGGACAGCCACACACCTCGGCGGCCTCGGCGTAGCTCAGACCGAGCACCTGGGTCGCGATGAACGCCTCACGGCGGTCGGGTGCTAGGCCTTCGAGCAAATGACGCAGGGCGACACCGTCGTCGAAGCCGCCGGTACGCAGGGTTCGCGGCGTCGCCGCGCTCGGGTCACGCGCGTCGAGGGACGCCGGCCGTGGCCGCCGAACCGCGGCACGCACGTGGTCGGCCGCCACGTTCCGCGCGATCGCGAGCAACCAGGTGCGCGCGGAAGAACGTCCGGCAAACCCTCGCAGCGACCGCAGCGCCCGCAGATATGTCTCTTGCGTCAGATCGTCGAGGTCGGACGGCGCACACAGATGAGCGAGAAATCCGCGCACCGTGCGCTGGGTCATCTCGACAAACGCCGACGCCGCGGCCCGGTCTCCGGCCTTCGCCGCGAGCGCGGCGCGTGTCACGGCTTCGTCGTCGTAGCCGGACCGGACCATGACGCTAGAGCGTAGCCGCGCCAGCGCGACACGTGGACGGCGCGGTCGGGAACTTTTCGGCGCGACATGACGACATTGCTTGGGTGACGTGCACGGCATGGCGGGAGGCGTTGTCGGCCCGGCTCGACGGCGAGGATCTCGGCGACGCTTGGTTGGCATCGGACCCGGATCGTTGGCCCGGAAGGGCCGCACGCGAAGCTTCCGGCCGAATCGACGCGGCCGCGGTCGACGCGCACCTTGCCACGTGCGCCGAGTGCCGGCAGTGGTACGCGGACGCCGTCACCGTCACGCGTCTCGCCCGGCTTGACAGCACGGTCACTTCCAGCCAGGGCGTATCCGACAGCGTGCTGGACGCGACGCCACGGCCGACCCGGGCGCGGATCGCGCGAGCGCTGCGGCTGGTGCTCGCGCTGCTCGGTGCCGGACAGGTGCTGCTCGCCGCCGGTCAGTTGGCCGGTCCGATGGGCGGAACCGACGAAACGGTCATGCACATGACCCACGAGTTCGCGGCGTGGAACGCCGCCGTGGGTGCGAGCTTCCTGTTCATCGCGTGGCGTCGCACCCGACCGTCGGCGTTGCTGCCGCTGCTGACCGCGTTCGTCGGTGTTCTGACGGTGCTGAGCATCGACGATCTCGTGCACGGTACGGTCACCGCCGCCCGGCTCGGCAGCCATCTGCTGATCCTCGCCGGCTACGCGGTGATCGTCGCGATGTCCCGTCCGTCGTTGACATTCGACGCGCCGCCCGGCGCGCGACGGCGGTCGGAGCCGTCCGCTTGGCGACTCGACGCCCACGATGACTCGGAGCGCGAGGCCCCACCGTGGCCCGATGCGCCCGATATCCCGGCGGCGTCGATGGGCGAGCACCCGACCCGGACGCAGCGACACGCCGCGTAGCCCACGGCCGAGACCGCGCCGGCATACTGAGGCACATGGAGTTGCGGGAGGCGCGCGAGCGGTTGCGGCGGCTCCGTCCGCATCTCGACGAGATCGTGGCGATCCGCGCCGACCTGGCCGAGCTTCGCGGGGATCTGGACGCGCACGGCCGCAGCGACCGCGGCGGGCTCGCCGAGGCCAAGGCCTTGGAAGCTCGCTTGTACGCCGAACTCGAAGCCATCTCCGGCGAGGACATCCAACTCAAGGGGTACGCGCCGCTGCTGCTCGACTTTCCGGGTGAGCGGGACGGCATACGAGTGCTGTGGTGCTGGCTCGAGGGTGACGACGACATCGGGTGGTACCACCGGGAGGACTGCGGATTCGCCGGACGCCGCCCGGTCTGAACGGCTGTGCTGTCGTTTGGTGCCTCGCGGCTGCGCTACTGATCGGCTACCCGACTAGCGCGCCGTGTGCCGCGCCGACCAGGTAGAGCGACCCGGTCACGAGCACCGCGCCGGTCGCACCGGCGAGATCGCCGGCCCGGGCGAGCGCGTCCGGCCAGGCGGGCACCGCCTCGACGGAGATCGACTCGGGCAGCGCGTGGCCGGCGGCACTCAGCGAGCAGCCGCCGGCGGGCGGCTCCCGTAGCGCGGCGGCGACCATGCCGGCCGGGCACGCGTCCGCGGCCGGTGGCTCGGTGCACACGACGTGGTCGAACTGCGCCGGCCGCAGCGCGGCAAGCAGCCCGGCCGGCGATCGGCGTCCGCGTACGCCGACCACGAGGACTCGCGGCCGAAGGTCGGCCAACTCCTCGGCGACGGTACCCGCGACCGCGGCGGCACCGGCCGCGTTGTGTGCCGCGTCGAGCACGATCGTCGGACGGTGGCCGACCACGTCCCAGCGCCCGCCGACCCGGGTGTTCGCGAGCGCCGACGCGACCGCTGGCGGGTCCATCGCATGGCCCAGGTATGCCTCGGCGGCGGCGAGCGCGCTGGCTGCGTTTGCGCACTGGTACGCACCGGCTGCGCCGATCCGTACCGCGTCGCGCTCCGCCCACGGCGTCCACAGGTCGGCGAACGTACCCGACTCGGTACGCCGACGGTTTCGCGCGCCGTAGTCCGCGCCGGTACGGACGATTCGACCGGCCCGCCGCGCCGACCAGATGTCAGCCAGTGACCGGTCCGGCTCGCCGAGCACGAGCGTGGCACCGGGTCGTACGATGCCCGACTTCTCGATGGCGATGTGACGCCGAGTCGGCCCGGCCCGGTCGGCGTGCTCGATTTCGATGTTCGTGATCACGGCCACCGATGCGTCGATGACGTTCGTGGCGTCCACCCGGCCGAGCGCACCGACCTCGACCACGGCGACATCGATCTCCGATTCGGCGAGCAGGACGTACGCCGCCGCCGTGATGACCTCGAACCAGCTGTGATCGACGCCGTCGGGTGCCGCCTTCACCACGCGAGCGATCGCGTCACCCATCCGGTCCTGGTCGACCGGCTGGCCGTCAACGCGTACCCGTTCGGTGAGGTGGTGCAGGTGCGGGCTGGTGTACGTGCCGACCCGCAGTCCGCTGCCGGTGAGCAGTGCCGCGGCGTACGCGACCGTCGAACCCTTCCCATTCGTACCGGTCACGTGGATCGACGGGAACACCTGCTGCGGCCGTCCGAGTGCGTCGACGAGGCCGCGCATCCGGTGCAGCGTTCGGGCGCGTGGCACCGGCGGACCGACGGCGAGCTCGTCCAGGTAGCGCCAGATGTCATCGTGCCTGGACCACGGACCGACCGTCGGTCTCATGTGGTCGGGCCGGGCGGACCGACCGCCCCGCTCCGCGACGGGTCCGCGTCGACACCGGCCGCGTCCGCGTCGTCGGCATTGTCACCGGATGTGCGCGTGTGCGCCAGCTGGCCGGCGACCGCCTCGAAACGCTTGTGCGCCCGGTGCCGCAGCACCAGCGTCGTGACCACGCCACCGACCACGGCCACCGCCAGGGCGACCCAGCTGAAGCGAGATAACCAGGTCTCCGCGGCCTTGCCGACGTAATAGACCAGCAGCGCGGTGCCGGTCGCCCACACCGCACCGCCGGCGGCGTTCGCGGCCAGGAATTTCGGGTACGGCACCCGCAGCGCGCCGGCGAGCGGGCCGGCGAGTATGCGCAGCAGCGCAATGAAGCGGCCGAAGAAGATCGCGGCCACGCCCCACCGCTGGAACGTCCGTTCCGCGCTGGCGATTTGCGGTGGGCCGAGGTGACGCGGGAAGCGCCGTCCCATCCGCTCCAGGAACGATCGGCCACCCCGACGGCCGACGGCATATCCGATCGAGTCTCCGATGATCGCGCCGAGCGTCGCCGCGACCGCGACCCAGAAGATGTCGACGTGGCCAGACACGGCAAGCAGTGCCGCGGAAACGAGCGCGATCTCGCCGGGCACGGGTATGCCCATGCTCTCCATGCCGATGACGATCGCGAGGATCACGTACATCGGGCCGTCTGGCACGCTGGACAACCAGCTTTCGACCGTTCCCACCCAGCTCCCCCGCCCCGCAGTCAGGGGCCTTCGGCACGGATCTGCTTCGCGGTGGCCGCAGCCGCCTCGCGATTCGACCGTATCGCGTGGCCGGCCCGAGATGATCGGAGGCCGGAGGCGATGTTATCCGAGCCGAGTCATCCGCCGGCACCGTCGAAGTGGCTGATGAGCAGCGCCGTCACGGTGGCAGCGGACTCGAGGCTCGCGATGTGGGCACCGGGTACCAGCTCGAACCGGGCACCCGGGACGGCGTCGGCGATTGCGCGGCCGTGCTCCGGCGGGATGGCCGGATCATCCTGGCCCGCGATCACGAGCGTCGGAGCACCGATCTTCGCGAGGTCGTCGCGTTGGTCCATCTGTTCGATCGCGGCGCAGCAGCCGGCGTACCCGACCGGCGGCGTACCCACCAACATCGCGCGAGCGGCACCGACGACGTCGGGCGACACGGCGGCAAAAGCCGGCGTGAACCACCGGCCGACCACGACGTCGGCGATGGCGGGCATGCCGTTGCTCAGCACCGCCGACGCGCGCTCCGCCCAGGCCGATGCCGGCGGCAGGTACGCTGACGTGCATAACAGCGCGATCCGGTCGAGCCGGTCGGGTGCATGGCTCGCGAGCCACATGCCGACCATGCCGCCTAGCGACAGTCCGGCGTAGTGCGCGCGATCGACATCCGCCTCCTCGAGCATGTCGAGCACGTCGCTGCCGAGGTCCGCGATGGTGTATCGACCGTCGACCACCGCCGACTCACCGTGTCCGCGGTGGTCGTAGCGCAGCACGCGGAACCGTTCGGCGAGCGCGGCTACTTGTGGGCGCCACATGTCGCGCGTCGTGCCAAGCGACGATCCCAAGACCAGGACGGGGGCGCTCGCCGGACCATCGACCTGCCAACCGAGCCTCGCCATGGGTCCTCCATAGTTCATGCCCGCGGTGCGATCTCCCCGGGCCACCTCAACGTATGCGGCGAGGCTCCGTCCCGATGGGCGGGACGGTCACGACCGCGACCGCAGAATCTCTACGCCGGGGCCGGTGAGATCGTCCAGCGCGACCTTGCGGCCGGTCATCGCCATCACCAGAGCGACGGCCGGACCGCTCACCTCCGGACCCATGCCGACTATCCAATTCGTGTCGGTCGCGCGAAGCGTCACACCCTCGATCCGGCGCTTCGCGCCGATCAGCAGATTTGACTTGCTGTAGAAGTTGCCGACGGTAACGACATGTTCGGCGGGGTGCGCCCGGTAGGCGCCGAACGCGCGGAAGATGTCCTCGCCATGGACGATCGTTTCACCGAGCCAGGATGGCGCCGGGCCGGGCGGTGCCGACCGCGAGCCGACCAGGGACCGGTACGTGTCGACAAGGTCGGCGTCCGACCGCCTAGCCTTCACATCCGCGATGCGCTTGGCGGTCATCGTCTGGAAGTTGAAGCCGGCGCCCATCATCGCGCCGACAAACTTTGGCGGATTCATCTGAGCCGTCGCGATCATGTGGGCGACCACGTCCCGCACCATCCACTTGGACGCGAGTGACGGCGCGTCCCAGGCGTCCGAGGGCAGCGCAGCGAGCGCCTCGACCAGTGCCGCACGCTCCGCCTTGATCATGTCCCAGGTCGTCATGTGGATAGCCTTTCGAAACTTGGCACCGAGTGCGCGCGAGCGGCACACTCGGTCGCGTTACGCCGGTCGCGGGCGTCGAATCGGTCCGTCGCGGGTATGGCTCAAACGTGGCGTACATCACTGTACGGGTCGATTCGGTCAGGGGCGGGGTTGACTTCCGCTCCGGTCGACATTGTGATGGACAGCGCCGTTTGTCGTGAGAAGGAGACACTGTGCGGTCGCACCTACGCCGACGTACCCCTGCGATCTTGGTTTCGGCCGCCGTCCTGGCACTGTTTGGCGTCGCCGGCTGCGCTGCCAGCGAGGCATCCAACTCGGGACCGGCGCCGACCAGTCTGCCGGCGGTCTCCAGCGCCGACGAGAAGGCGATCGTCGCGACCTACGAGAAATACATGGCCGCCTACGTCCACGCGTACGACACCGGCGACGCTGACTATGCGGCGTTCGTCTCGCTCGGCGGCGGCAACGGTGCCGGGCTGCAACAGAGCCTGCGCAACTCGTTCGACGCGGGGGTGATCGCGACCGGTGAGCCGAAGCTGTCCAAGCCGCAGGTCCGATACGTCGACACGACGAAGAACGTCGCCTCGGTCACGTTCTGCTTCGACGCAAGCAGCTGGCGGGCGGTGGACGCGACCAGCCTGGCGCAGACCACACCACCGCTCAGCACAACGGATCATCCTCCGCACCCGGCCTATTTTGGTGACGCCGGCGGCAGCTACACCGCGCTGATGCTCCTCGACCGCGACACGAACGGCTCGTGGACCGTGCAACAGACCAACGCACAACCCGACCGTCCCTGCTGACGCGATTGGGCCTGCGGCGCAGGCGCGCCGCAGGCCCAATTCTTGCTACCCGACCTCAGTCAGTGGCAGCGCCACTCGACCGCGCGGATCACCCCGTGCTTGTCGGTGTTCTGGCCGGCGACGATCGTGCCGTCCTCGCTGATGAACGAGGCCTCGTCGCCGGTGTCGGGCTTGCTGGTCAGCGTCGGGAGCAGGACGAGTCCAGTGCCCGAGGTCCAGATCGCGGGCCTGTTGTGGATGCCCTCGCCGGCCAACCAGTGCTGTGAGTTGCCGCCCGTCACCCACAGGTTCGCGTGCTGCAGATCGGTGAACTTGCCGGTGCCGAGGTCATAGGCCAGCGGGTAGAACGCGGTCTCCTGCGAGGTGACCACGGCCGCCTCGCCGATCAGGACGTTGCCGCGCAGATTGAACGACGAGAGGCTGTTGATGCCGGAGACCCCGGCGAGCGTCGGTAGCGGGATGAGCTGGAACGAGCCGTCCGGCTGCCAGACGATCGTGCGACTGAGCAGCGTATGGGTCGACGTGCTCACGTCGCCGACGATCGTCCCGTCGTCGTTGATCGCCGTTGCCGAGCCGACCCAGTTCGGTCCCGGCATGCGCAGGTCGGTCGGTTCCGAGGTCGGTGTCTTCCACATGATCGGCACGCTCACCCCGTTCGCACCGAAGCGCCCACCAACGATCACGCCCGCGCTGTTGAGATCCGTGGCAGTCGATCCCTTCGGACCGGCGAGCCTGGTGACCTTGCCATCGCTGACGAAGTAGCCGGACTCGACATCGCCGTTGAATGACGAGCCGATGGCCTTTCCATTCGACGTCACGGCACCGATCGTCGGATCGTCGCCGGGTATCGCGATCTTGTGCGCCACCCCGTCGAACCACAGCAGGGGCTGCTCGTGGAAGCCGGTGCGCTGCGGGTAGGACCGGCCGACCAGGTACTTTCCGGTGGGGTCGCCGCCGTAGACGAGCGCCTTGGTCACCCCGTCCGGCACCGGCAGCAACTGCTCCGTACAGGTGAGCGAGGTCGGCGCGACCGCGCGAGCGCTCGGGCCGGCCGCCGTACCCGCCGGGTGCGTGCTCGGTCCGGTGCCACGGACCGCGGCGACACCGAGCGGTACGAGGACCGCGACGACCGCCACCGCGGCCAGCGTGCCTCCCGCCGTGGCCAGCCGTACGCTTCGACGCCGCCGCCGGCCCTCCGCCATCACACCGGCGAGGTCGATGCGTGGCGGCGCAGGTGACTCGTCCCGCAACGGCGAGAGCGCATCTACCACGTTCTGTTCATATGTGTTCACGATCATCTCTCCCTGGCAGTCGTGGCGAAGTCGCGCTCGTCGAGCAGGTGGCGCAGCTTCGCGAGGCCGTGCGAGGTCTGGCTTTTCACGGTGCCGGTCGAGCACCCGAGGATCAGCGCGACCTCGTTCACGGGTACGTCGCACAGGTAGCGGAGCACGATCACGGCGCGCTGACCGGCGGGCAGCCGGGACAACGCGAACCGCAGCGTGGCGTTGGCCTCGGCATCCGGACCGGCAGGACTGACGCGCTGCTCAGGTACGGTGCCGAACAGCCGGACCCGGAACCACGGTCGGCGAGTCTCGTCGATGTGAGTTCGCACCACGATCGCCCGTACGTAGCGATCGAGGTGGTCCGCGTTCCGTGCCGTCCGCCATCGGAGATAGAGCTTGGTCAACGCCTCCTGTAGGAGATCGTCGGCCCGATGCTCATCGCCGCATAGCAGATAGGTCAGTCGCTTGAGTGCCGCTAGCCGAGCGCGCACGTACGCGACGTAGTCCTCGTCGTCGGAACGGTGATCCACCAGCTGTCCTCCTCCTGTCGCGTCCCCTAAGACGAACAGGACGGTGGGTCGGGTTGTACGGATCGCCCCTCGCGTTCGCCCGGCGCGTTTAGCGCGATTCGCACGGTTCCGCGCCGGTACGCCGTCCGACGACAGGCTATTGGGCCGCGTACCCGACACGTTGACCCCTCGCACGACGAGCGCAACGTCGGCATGATGTGCGGGTGACAGACAACCAACGGCCGTGGCCGGCGTCCAGCGATTCCACCGTGGTGCCGGTCCCGGCAGCAGCCGCGGCCACAACGTCGGCGACGAGTGTGGCGCCGGCGAGCGCGCGGTCCGAGGTGGCCGCGCACCCGGCGAGCGATGTGGTGCGCATCGGCCGGCACGACGACAACGACATCGTGCTGCCGGATCTGCGCGCCTCGCGGTTCCACGCCGAGGTGCGGCGGACCGGCGACGCGTACCGCGTGGTGGACCTCGGGAGCTCGAACGGCGTCAACGTCAACGGCAAGCCGGTGGTGAAGTCGGCGCCGCTGTCCACCGGCGACCGCGTGTCGATCGGCCGGCACGACCTCGTCTTCGATGGCCAACGCCTGCACGAATACATCGACACTGGCCCGGCTTCGCTGTTTGCCGATGACCTGAGCGTGCAGATCGGCAAACAGACGCTGCTGGACGACGTGAGCTTCGCGGTGCGCGAGGGCGCGCTGGTCGGCATCATCGGGCCGAGCGGCTGCGGCAAGTCGACGCTCATGAAGGCGATCACCGGACTCCGGCCGGCCAACCAGGGGCACGTGCAATACGACGGCCGCGACCTCTACGAGGAGTACACCGACCTTCGCTACCGGATCGGCCTGGTGCCACAGGACGACGTGTTGCACCGGCAGCTCACCGTACGGCGGGCTTTGCGCTTCGCGGCGTCGTTGCGGTTCGCCGACGACGTACCGCGACGCGACCGCGCGGAGCGGGTCGACGAGGTGCTCGCGATGCTCGGCCTGTCGGAGCGGGCGAAGCAGCGCATCTCCACGCTCTCCGGTGGCCAGCGCAAGCGAGTGTCGGTCGCGCTCGAACTGCTCACCGAGCCGTCGTTGCTGTGCCTGGACGAGCCGACCTCCGGACTCGATCCCGCGCTGGACCGCGAGGTCATGCGTGAGCTGCGAAACCTCGCCGACCGCGGCCGTACCGTCGTGGTCGTGACGCACAGCGTGCTGCATCTCGCGATGTGCGATCGAGTTCTCGTGATGTGCCTCGGTGGCCGCATGGGGTTCTTCGGTCCACCGGAAGAGGTACTGGACTTCTTCGGCGCCAGCGACTACGCCGACGTGTTCGAGATGGTCACCAATGACGCCGCCGCGTGGTCGGTGCGCTATCGCAACTCCGAGCAGTATCGCCGCCATGTCGGTGAGGTGGTGCTGCAGTTGACGGCGGGACCTTCGCCGGTGCCGCAACAACGCGACGCTGTCGACGACCAAGCCGATTCGCTCGTCGCCGAACCTCCGACGTCCGACCCAGCGCCGACGTCCGAACCAGCGCCCGCGTCCGAGCGGTCGACCGCTTCCGGGCCGCCGTCGGTCGCGCCTGATGCGGCGGGTACGCCGGCCGGGCCTGAAGCGGGTACGCCGCCCGGCGCCGCGCCAGCGGGCCGGCCACGGACCGGCAAACGCAACCCGGTCGCGCCGATCCGCCAGCTCGTGACGCTCTCGGCGCGCATGATCGCGGTGATCGCCTCTGACCGTGGATATGTGCTGTTCCTGCTCGGCCTGCCGCTCGCGCTCGCCCTGCTTACCCACTCGGTGCCCGGCCACAAGGGACTCGGGCCGGACACCACGTTCACGCTCGAGGCGCAGCGGCTGCTCGTCGTGCTGATCGTCGGCGCATCGTTCCTCGGCCTTGCGATCCCGATCCGGGAGATCGTCAGCGAGGGGCCGATCTATGCGCGCGAGCGCGCGGTCGGCATCTCACCGGGGGCGTACCTCGGATCGAAGCTTGTCGTGTTCTTCGTGCTCGACGTGCTGCAGGTGACGCTGTTCGTCTGGCTCGCCCTGCTCGGCCGGCCGAAGGAGGCCACACCGCTGATCTTCCACAGCATGCCGCTCCTCGAGGTGATCATCCCGGTGGCGGGTGTCGCGTTCGTCTCGACGATCCTCGGGTTGCTGGTCAGCGCCCTGGTGAAGACCGTCGAGCAGACCACGCCGGTGCTCGTGGTCAGCGTCATGGCACAACTCGTGCTGTCCGGCGGGCTGTTCATCCTGGCCGGCGAGAAGGTGCTCGAGCAGGTGTCGTGGCTGTCGCCAACACGTTGGGGATTCTCCGCGGGTGCCTCGTCGGTGAACCTGCTCGCGACGTTGCCGCCATTCGCGACCGATCCGATGTGGGTGCACGCGGCATCGGCCTGGTGGCGAGCGATGGTGTGGCTCCTCGTACAGGCTGTGGTGCTCGCCGGACTCGCGTACGTCGCGCTGCGGCGGCACGACCCGGGTCGGAAGGACTAGCGGAACGACCCAGAGCCGGGTCGCTTGTCACGGACCGAGATCGCGTACGGCCGCGTAGGCGGCACGCACCTCGGGGTGCGGATCCGACTCGTAGACCTCGATGCCGGCCGGCTGCCACGGCGGCGGTTCGTCGCCACCGGCCAGCAGCCAGGCGGCCTGCCGAGCGGCGCCGTCGGCGACGTACTCCCCCGGTGCCGGTACGGCGACCGGCGCGCCGAACACGGCCGGCGCGATCCGGCGTACCGCCTCCGATCGCGCCCCGCCGCCGATCAGCAGCACACGGCGTACCCCGATTCCGGTGTCCCGCAAGGCATCCAGACCGTCCGCCAGACCACACAGCATGCCCTCGACGGCGGCCCGGGCAAGGTTTGCGGCGGTCGCGTTCGCGTTGGTGACGCCGTGCAACGACGCGGTGGCATCCGGCCGGTTCGGCGTGCGCTCACCGTCGAGGTACGGCACGAACGTGAGCCCGCCCGCGCCCGGTTCGGCGGACAGCGCGAGCGCGCTCAGTCGGTCGAGATCGACGCCGAGCATCGCCGCCGCCGCGTCGAGCACACGGGCAGCGTTCAGCGTGCACACCAACGGCAGGAATCGTCCCGTGGCGTCTGCGAAGCCAGCGATGATGCCGGTCGGATCGGCGGTCGGCGTGCTACCGACGGCGAATACCGTGCCGGACGTGCCGATCGAGACCACCACGTCGCCCGGTCCCGCGCCGACGCCGAGCGCGGCCGCCGCGTTGTCGCCGGAACCGGCGCCGAGCCGGATGTCCGGGATCGCCGCACCGTCGAAGATCGCCGCACCCTCGAAGATCCCCTGGTCGCCGGAGCCCGCCCCGACCGCGGCGTCCACCGGCTGCCGCACCGCGCCCGCGCCGGCTCGCGGCGCCAACACTTCCGGCACGCCAAGGTCCTTGCCGGCCGCCATGCGGAGCAGGTCGAGGCGGTACGAGCCGGTGGCCGGCGACCAGTATCCGGTGCCGCTCGCGTCGCCCCGGTCGGTACGCAGTGCGTCGAGATCGCCGGCATTACGGGACAGCTGCCAGGTCAGCCAGTCATGCGGAAGGCAAACCGCCACCGCGCGCGTCATCGACTGCGGCTCGTGCTCCGCGAGCCACCGCAGCTTCGTCACGGTGAACGACGCGACCGGTACGCTGCCGACCGCATCCGCCCACGCCTGCGCGCCGCGGGCCGCGTCGCCGCCGCCCAGCTCCGCGACCAGGTCGGCGGCCGCCCCGGCGGAGCGCGTGTCGTTCCACAGCAGGGCCGGACGCACCACGCCGCCGGCCGCGTCGAGGCACACCATGCCGTGCTGTTGGCCACCGATCGACAACGCGGACACGCCATCCAGGCCGCCCGCGTCGCGCAGTGCCTCGACGAGCGCGAGACGCCACGCTCGCGGATCGACCTCGGTGCCGTCCGGATGCCGCGCCCGCCCGGCGCGGACCAGCGCACCGGTCTCCGCGTTCCGAATCACTACCTTGCACGCCTGCGTCGAGGAGTCGACGCCGGCCACCAGCACGCTCATCGCGAGGTCGGCACGAACGTCAACGCGCGCGCATCAGGTGCTCGACGGCGAGCTGGTTCAGGCGTACGAAGCCGTAGCCCGGCGCGCCGACCGCATCCGCGTCGAAGTCCTCGTACGCGCTCCGATCCGCGAGCAGGTCGTCGATCGTCTCGCCGGCCGACAGCGTCGGCTCGCGCAGTTCACTGACCCGGCTCGCGGCCAACGCCTGCGACACCTCGGGATCCGCGCGGAACGCCGCGGCGCGCTCCTTCAACAGGAGGTACGTGCGCATGTTCGCGGCCGCGGACGCCCACACCCCGGACATGTCCTCGGTGCGGGACGGCTTGTAGTCGAAGTGCCGTGGCCCGTCGTAGGCCGGCCCACCACCGACACCGCCGTTCTCCAGCAGGTCGACGAGCGCGAACGCGTTGAGCAGATCGCCGTGGCCGAACACCAGATCCTGGTCGAACTTGATGCCGCGCTGGCCGTTGAGGTCGATGTGGAACAGCTTGCCGTGCCATAGCGCCTGCGCGATCCCGTGCACGAAGTTCAGCCCGGCCATCTGCTCGTGTCCGACTTCGGGGTTGAGCCCGACCATGTCGTCATGCTCGAGGCTCGCGATGAAGGCGAGCGCGTGGCCGACCGTCGGCAGCAGGATGTCGCCGCGCGGCTCGTTGGGCTTCGGCTCCAACGCGAAGCGGATGCCGTAGCCGCGGGACAGCACGTAGTCGGCGAGCGTGTCGACGGCCTCGCGGTAGCGGTCCAACGCAGCTCGTACGTCCTTGGCGGTGTCGTATTCGCCGCCCTCGCGGCCGCCCCACATCACGTACGTGTGCGCGCCCAGCTGCGCCGCAAGATCGAGATTGCGCATCACCTTGCGCAGCGCGTAGCGCCGGACCTCGCGGTTGTTGCTGGTGAACCCGCCGTCCTTGAACACCGGATGCTGGAACAGGTTCGTGGTCATCATGGGCACCACGAGCCCGGTCTCCTTGAGCGCGGCGGTAAAACGCTCGATGTGCCGCTCGCGTTCGGCGTCGTCGCTGCCGAACGGGATCAGGTCGTCGTCATGGAACGTCACGCCGTAGGCGCCGAGCCCAGCGAGATTGTGCACCGCTTCGACCGGATCGAGCGGCGGCCGGGTCGCGTCTCCGAACGGGTCGCGAGCCTGCCATCCGACGGTCCAGAGCCCAAACGTGAATCGGTCGGCAGGAGTGGGTGCGACGGCCATCGTATCCTCCCGAAACCATTTGTTTAGTGGATGAATTATTTCGGTCGAGGTGCGAGAATGTCAACCCATGAGGCTGACACGCGGCACCGGACCGGCGCGTCAGGCGACCATCCGCGAGCACAACTTGAGCATGGTGCTCGATGAGGTGTTGCGCGCCGACGAGCCGATTTCGCGAGCCGGCCTGGCGGCCGCCACCGGCCTCACTCGTGCCACCGTGTCGGCTCTTGTGGACGAGCTTGTCGCGAGCGGTCTCGTCGCGGAGAGCGGTCGCAGCCAATCCGGCACGGCAGGGCGGCCGTCCATCGGCCTGGTGGCTAGCCCGCATGGCCCGGTGGGCATCGGGCTCGAGGTCAACGTCGACTATCTGGCGGTCGCCGCCGTCGATCTTGCCGGTCAGCTGTGCTACGAGGCGGTGGTGACGGCCGACCAGCGTGGCGTGCCACCGAAGGACGCACTCGGCCACGCCGAAGGGCTCGTGGTCGACGCGGTGACCGCGCTGGCCGCCGCGGACCGGACCGCGATGCGTGTTGCGCTCGCGGTGCCCGGGCTGGTCGAGGATCACCTGGTACGGGTGGCCCCGAACCTGGACTGGCACGACGTACCGATCCCGGACACCATCGTCGGGCTGCCGCTCATCGTGGACAACGACGCGAACCTGGCCGCTCAGGGCGAGCTGGCCGCCGCACTCAATCACGAGCGCGCTTCGGAGGTGTCGCGAAGCTTCCTTTACGTGTCCGGGGAGATCGGCATCGGCGCCGGTGTGGTGCTCGACGGCGTGCTGATGCGGGGCGCGATGGGTTTCGCCGGCGAGATTGGCCACGTCGCCGTACACCCGGACGGACCACGGTGCGGCTGCGGAGCGTACGGCTGCCTCGAGCAGTACGCCGGCCAGGATGCCATCGTCCGAGCCGCGCTGATGCCGGTGACCGGGCGCACGCGCGGCACCATCGCGGATGTCGTCGAACTCGCGCGCGCCGGTGAGGCGAACGTGATCGCCACCCTGCAGGACGCCGGTACGGCTCTCGGCGTCGTCCTCGCGGGTGCGGTCAACGTGCTCGACATCACGACGATCGTGCTCGGCGGCGTCGTGTTCGCGCCGCTGGCGCCATGGCTGGCGCCGGCCGTGCAACGCGAGTTGGACGCACGCGTGCTGGCCGCGCGCTGGTCCGCGCCACACATCCGGCCCAGCGCCCAGGGCGAACGCGCCACCGTACGCGGCGCCGCCGAAATGGCACTTGACGCCGTGCGTCACTTTCCGGCGCGATTCATCGGCGCGCGTTAGCCAGTCGCGGCGCGCGGCAGGCGGTCGGGCGCGCGTTCGCTGCGCGCGTTAGCCGGTCGCGGCGCGGCGCTATCGGCCGCCCGGTCCGCGTGAGCCACGTCAGCCCCAGCCGAGTTCGTGCAGCCGCTCGTCGTCGATGCCGAAGTGGTGCGCGATCTCATGCACCACCGTCACTCGCACCTCGCGCACCACGTCATCCTCGGAACGGCACATCCGCAGGATCGGATTTCGGTAGATCATGATGCGGTCCGGCAGCACGCCGCCGTACTGGGTGGTACGCGACGTGAGTGCGTACCCCTCGTAGAGGCCGAGAAGCTCAGGCCCGTTCGGCGGCGACTCCGCCTCGACCAGGATCACCACGTTGTCGAGGAGCCGCGTGAGGCCCTCCGGCACGGTGTCCAGGGCGTCAGCGACCAACTCCTCGAAGCGCTCCTCGGACATCGTGACCGACATACCCCGTTTATACGGCCGTCGCGGGCGCGTCTGCGACGTACCCGCGCACTTTCCCGGCGCGACTAGCCGTCGCGGAGATGATCGTGATGTTCTCGTTACCTACCCGGGTAGAACGCGTCGCGCCATTCGTCATACGTTGCGACCGGCCGTCTTCATCGTGGTGTCCACGCGGGACGGTCCGTGTCATCCACCGAGAGGCGATCCGTGACGATGTCCACGCCGACGCGCCGTCGCATCACGACTATCGTGCTGGCGATCGCAACGGCCGTGTCGATAACCACAATCGGCCGTGCGAGCGCGTCCGCACCACGTCATCCCGACCAGGGTACGGTCGCCGGCGGTGTTGCCGACGCGGGTCGCGGCCCGCAGCGCCCGGGTTCGCAAAGCAGTCCCCGATTTGTTCAACCCGCCGTCGCGCCGGCCGGCTATCCGGTGACCGGCATTGATGTGTCCTCCTGGCAGGGCACGGTGAATTGGCCGCAGGTCGCGGCAACGGCAAAGTTCGCGTACGTCAAGGCGACCGAAGGCACGACGTACGTCAGCCCGACCTTCGCGACGCAGTACGCCGGAGCGCGCGCGGCTGGCCTCTACACCGGCGCGTACGCGTACGCGCGGCCGGACGCCGCGCCGGTGCCGCAGGCTGACTTCTTCGTGAGCCAGATTCGCTCGAGGTTCGACAGCTTGGCGTTACCTCCGATGGTCGACCTCGAGTGGCCCTATCTGGCGGGCGGCAAGTATGTCGCGCCCTACCCGTGCTTCGGCCTCACGCCGACGGCGATGGTCACCTGGATCCGCTCGTTCGTCGACGAGGTTCGCGCGCGCACCGGTTCGTTGACGGTGATCTACACCGCCACGTCCTGGTGGAACCAGTGCACCGGCAACAGCACGTCGTTCGCCGACGAGCCGCTCGCCATCGCGCTCTACACGGCCACGCCGCCAGCGACTTTGCCCAGCGGCTGGTCGCGGTGGACGTTCTGGCAATACGCCGATGCCGGCTCGCTGCCGGGTGATCAGGACGTGTTCAACGGTTCGCTGTCGCAACTCGCGGCGCTTCCGGCCAACACCCGCTGCCGCGTGCGGCCGAGCCCGGTGCTCGGATTGTGTGGCTCGACGGCGATCCCACGACCGATCCGCAACGTTCCGCTGCCGTCGCGCTAGGGCCCGCTAGATCAGACCGGCCGGATGGTTCGCCAGATGTAGCGGACATCGGGCTCGCGTTCCTCGTTGCCGTCGCCGTCCGTACGCTCCGCCGCGGTGAATCCGTGGCGCTCGTAAAACCGTTGAGCCGCCTCGTTGACCTGGAACGTCCACAGCGCAAGCCCATCCGGACTGCGCTGTTTCGCGACGGCGACAAGCCGACCGCCGATGCCGTGTCTCTGATGCGCGGGGTCGATATACAGCTGCTCGAGGTGACCGTTGGCGAGCACCATCATCGCCACGACCATGCCGTCCACCGTCGCGACCCACGTCTCGTGGTTCGGCAGCACGACATCACGGATCCACGCACGCACCTCGTCGTCGGTGTGCGCCTGGCGTACGGTCGGCAACGCCGCCTGGTACGACCGCAACCAGACGTCGGCGACCGCGTCGGCGTCGGTGGCGACGGCACGGCGAATCTGCTCGTCGGGGAGCGCCACGGCTAGCTCAGCGGGCCGTCGCCCTCGCCGTTCGGATCGTCCACGAGGTGCACCGCGGCCTCCTCGGCGGTGGCGGCCCCGGCGTCGATGCCGACGTCGAACGCGACAGCGTCGGTCTCGAGATCGGGACCGAGTCCCTCGTCCTCGGAGACGAGACGGCCGGCGCGCGGCTCGGTGTCGTACCCACGTCGGGTGAGTTCGTCCTCGTCGATGTCGCCGTAGTCGTAGGTGACGTCCGGCTCCTCCTCGGCCAGCCGCGCGTCCAGCGACTCGCCGGTCTGCTGCTCACCCATCGTGGTGCCGTACCGGTTTGCTCCGGACCACCGGTCCGACGCGGCGATGCCAACGTCCAACGGGTCGTCGACGGCGTCGTCGTCGAGCGTGTCCGAGGCGTCCAGCACGCCGTCGTCCTCGACGTCATCCCACTCGTCCCGGCCTTCGAACTCATCTGGATCCATCACGTCCTCCGCGGTGTCGCTAGCGGCACGGCTCCAACCCCCATCGAACCACCGCTTCACGCCAGTTGCGTACGGAGTGGCGAAGTGCGGACCCGCTCACGCTCGAACGCCCATGTTGCGCCAGGTGGTGGTATCGACCTTTCCGGTCACCGCGATGCCACGCATGCCCTGGTACCAGATCACGCCGTCGCGCGTATGGTGGCCGAACTTGCCGTCCGGCGCGCCACATTTACTCCGGCCGATGAATCGCTGGACGAACTTCACGTCGTCGCCCCGCATCACCGGGTCGTGCACCGCGAGTTCGCGCCGCCCGAGCCGATGGTCGGTGGCCGTCGCTGGCACCTTCGGAATCGTGACCGCCGGCTTGACGACGTCCAACGGCGTACCGGCCGGCGTGAGCAGCTCGCTCGCCGGGTCGTAGCCGGTGCCGGTGACCGCGTCCTTGCCAACCGAACCGTGCCGCCCCGAGATGTGTACGTGATTCGTGTGCGGATCCGTGCCGTGGTATTGCTTCGGCCGGAATCCGCGCGACCGAGTCCAGATCGTTCGGTTGTGGATGACGTACTCGAGATCGTCGGGATGCGACAGCGCCCACGTGACGACCGCCTCGGCACGTGAGCCACGAACCATCACATCGATGGCGTGCACGATGCCGCGCGCGTCGGGATTGTGGTCGGAGTGCTCGGCCTGGTGTGCCGCGTCGCCGATCCAGCCGATCGCGACGCTAGGAAAGCTGTCGCGGCACGCGGCTCGGCGTACCGCGAGATTGTGGACCAGCTTGGCCATTAGCGATTGCCTCCGCTGTCGGGATGGTCGGTGTCCTCAGCCGGGTCGCCGTCCGGGCTGTCCGCGAACGGGTCGTGCTCGGGATCGTCGTCGCCGACGAAATCCAGCGGGTCGACGTCTTCCGGTGAGTCCGCGATTTCGTCCGGTTCGAGGACCGTGTCGTCGGTGTCGTCATCGGCGCTTTGCAAGCTGTCCCCCCACTTTCGCCTGGTAAACGGCATCGCACGGTGATCGTGGCGCGCACCGCGGTCAAGCGGAAGGGCGAGACGGCGCGGTGTCGCAAACCCGACTGCCCACCGGCGCGGCAGAATGTCGGTGGCGCGACGTGGCGCAACGCTCGCGTACGCCGAGAAGTGTGTTGTCAACGGCTGTCGGAGGTTGCTGTGGTTCGTGTGGTCCAGGGCGTCGTCTCGATGAGCAAGTCCGCGCCGGTCGAGTTGCGCAGCGTCACGGTGCCCGATCCCGGTCCGGGCGAAGTGCTCGTCGACATTCAGGCGTGCGGTGTCTGCCATACGGATCTGCACTATCGCGACGGCGGCATCAGTAACGACTACCCGTTCCTGCTCGGCCACGAGGCCGCCGGCCGGGTCGCCCAGATCGGCGACGGCGTGGCGAACGTCGCGATCGGTGACTACGTGGTGCTCAACTGGCGCGCGGTGTGTGGCCAATGCCGAGCGTGCAAACGCGGGCGGCCGTGGTATTGCTTCGCGACCCATAACGCGACACAGAAGATGCGCCTCGACGACGGCACCGAGCTCTCGCCCGCGCTCGGCATCGGCGCGTTCATCGAGACCACCTTGGTCGCCGCCGGTCAGGCGACGAAGGTGGACACCGCCGCACCACCCGAGGTGGCCGGATTGCTCGGCTGCGGCGTCATGGCCGGTATCGGTGCGGCGATCAACACGGGCGAGGTCGGTCGCGGCGATACGGTCGCCGTGATCGGATGCGGCGGGGTCGGCTGCGCCGCCATCGCCGGCGCGCGCTTGGCCGGCGCGGCGCGCATCATCGCCGTCGACATCGACGACCGCAAGCTCCGGCTCGCCACTGACCTCGGTGCGACGCACACGGTCAACTCTGTGCAGACCGATCCGGTCGCGGCGATTGCGGGGCTCACCGGCGGTTTCGGCGCGGATGTGGTGATCGACGCGGTGGGCCGGCCCGAGACGTGGAAGCAAGCGTTCTACGGTCGGGATCTGGCCGGTACGGTCGTGCTGGTGGGCGTGCCGACGCCGGAGATGATGCTCGAGATGCCGCTGCTCGACGTGTTCGGCCGTGGTGGTCGCCTCAAGTCGTCGTGGTACGGCGATTGCCTACCGGAACGCGACTTCCCGATGCTGATCGACCTTTACCTCCAAGGTCGGCTGCCGCTGGAGAAGTTCGTCAGCGAGCGGATCGGTATCAGCGACATCGAGGCGGCGTTCGAGGCGATGAAGCGCGGCGACGTGCTCCGCTCGGTCGTCATGATGTGACCTGGCCGGCGTGCCGCACCGAACCGACCGCGTCGAGCGGTCAGGCCGGTAGCACCGATGGCCACGCGGGCAGGAACGAGAACCGTACGTGGCGCTGTGCGTTGTCGCCGTTCGGGTCCACCAAGCACACCGACTGCCAGGTGCCGAGCGCGATCCGGCCGGCGATGACCGGCAGAGTCGCGTAAGGGGCGACGAGCGCCGGCATCACATGATCGCGGCCGTGGCCGGCTGATCCGTGCCGGTGCCGCCACCGATCGTCGGCCGGAAGCACGCCGTCCAGCGCGGTGATCAGGTCGTCGTCCGACCCGGCGCCAGTCTCGATGATCGCGACGCCGGCGGTCGCGTGCGGTACGAATACGTGCAACAGGCCGTCCGCGTCGCCGGCGGCACCGCGGACGAACGCGGTGGCCTCGGCGGTGATGTCATGGACGCTCGCTCGCGATCCGGTGCGTACCGTGATGACCTCGCTAATCATGCGCCCATCCTGCCGCACCACACGCGCCGGCCCGGGCTGCGCGGCCTATTCGGCGCGCTTCGCGCGGGCCCGCCGCTTGCCCTCGTGCATTGCCTGGACGCGGGCGATCGGGATGGCGTGCCCCTCGGCGACCAGTTCGGCACCGAGCCGCTGTGGCGCCGGCATACCGTCGGCCCACGGGTCACGGTCAGCGAGCAGCGCGGCAGCGGTGCGGACCGTGAAGTCCCGTGGCGAGATCCGATCGAGATCGGTCCACGAAACCGGGAACGACACCGGCGCTCCGGGCCGGGCCCGTGGGCTATACGCCGCCACCACCGTCGCGCCGCCGGCTCGTGTCGAGTCGACGAACACCTTCCCACCACGGTCCTCGCGAATGAACGCGGTCGTTGCGACGTCGGGATCGAGTCGCTCGGCGCGTTGCGCGATGGCGCGCGTCGCGGCCGCGACGTCCTCGATGCTGTTCGACGGGTCGAGCGGTACGAATACGTGCAGTCCCTTCGCGCCACTCGTCTTGACCGCGCCGGTCAGCCCGACGTCGTCGAGCGCCTGCCGGACCGCGAACGCCGCGCGCACCGCGAGTGCGAACGCGTCCGGTGCCGGCGGGTCTAGGTCCATCACGAGATGAGTCGGGCTCTGCCAATGCGGCAGTCGGAACAGCGTCGCGTGATACTCGACGGCCCGCTGGTTGGCGAACCAGAGCAGCGTCCGACGGTCGTTGCACAGTGCATAGGCGACATCCCGTTTCGACGCTTCAGCCCACATCGACTCAGTACGGATCCAGTCCGGCGCATACCCTGGGACGTTCTTTTGCATGAACGGTGGCTGGCCGGGCCGCACGCGTACGACGGACAGCGGCCGATCCGTGAGCGCGGCAACAATCCGGTCGCTCACCGCGTCGAGGTAGTCGATCAGGTCCCGCTTCGTGACGTCGGCACCGTCGAACAATGGCTGGTCGAGATTCGTCAGCCGGACACCGTCGCGCTCCGCGTCCCCGGTCTTACCGTCGCGTGTCATATCGCCCCCACACATCAGGCTATCGAGACCTCCGGCCGACGGCACGGCGCGCGCCATGGGCGTCGCGCGAGCGATGATGACAACCGGCCGCCCACGTGGAAATGTGTGCCCGGCGCGCCGTGCCGGCGCGTGTGCCGCGAAGATCGCTTGGCATGATCGCGCGGCAGCCGACGGCTTTCCTGGGGAGGCGGCCATGCCATACGTACCCGTGCCAGCGGATCAGCCTGGGATCCGCGGCTTGCTGGCGTTCAAGCCGGCAAGCGGCGTGTTTGTTGCGCGCATTATCCACCAACTGCTGCGCGGCGACAGCCCGCTGAGCGCTGCTGATCGGGAACGAATCGCGGCATACGTATCGCAGGCGAACGACTGCGAGTTCTGTGCCCGGTCGCACGCCGCCGCGATGCATCACCTGGAACTGGCCGCGCACTCGAGCGCGGTGCCAGCACAGCGCGCCGAGGACCCGAGCCCTCTGCTGGCAGCGCTGCTCGACATCGCCGGCGCGGTGGTCCGCGGCGGCCACTTCGTCACCGACGAGAAGATCGACGCGGCACGTGCCGCCGGCGCCGACGACGAAACGATCCACGACACCGTGCTCATCGCTGCCGCGTTCTGCATGGTCAACCGGTACGTCGACGGGCTCGGCGCGATCACGCCGACCGACGACGAGGCGTACGACGCGATGGGCATCCAGATGGCCGCGTACGGCTACGTGGGCGCCGCGCCGACCGACTCACCCGCGGCGACCGACTCGTCGGGGGCGGCCGGCGGGTAGCGTCGTCTGGTCGGCACGACATCCGCCACGACCGCAGCCGGAGGGAGAATGGACCCGTGACGGCCGAAGACTGGGCACCCGACGATGTGGATCTGCAGCGGCCCAACGCCGCTCGGGTCTACGACTATTACCTCGGCGGCTCGCACAACTTCGCGATCGACCGCGAAATGGCCCGCAAGGCCATCGACATGTGGCCCGACCTCCCCATGATCATCCGGGCGAATCGCGCATTTCTTGCTCGCGCGGTGCGGTTCCTGGTGCGGCAGGGCGTTCGCCAATTCCTCGACTTGGGGTCGGGGATCCCGACCGTCGGCAGCGTGCACGAGATAGCCCAGGCGGAGTCGCCGGATGCCCGTGTCGTCTACGTCGACGTCGACCCCGTCGCGGTGGCGCACGCACGAATGATCCTTACCGGCAACAAGAACGCCACCGTCATCCAAGGCGACCTGCGCCGCCCCGATGGCATCCTCGGACAGCCCGACGTGGTCAAGTTGCTCGATCTCGACGAGCCGGTCGGCGTACTGATGATCGCGGTGTTGCACTTCGTGCCCGACGCCGACGATCCGGCCGCGATCATCGCGGGCTACCGACGGACGTTGCAGTCAGACAGCTACATCGCGGTGTCGCACGCCTCGGACGACGAGTTGCCGCCGCAGCTGACCGCCGATCACCGAGCGCTCTACGCACGCACTCCGACGCCCATGTGCATGCGGTCGCATGCGCAGATCGTCGGGCTCCTGGAGGGTTGGGGACTGGTCGAACCCGGGCTGGTGCGCATTCCACTATGGCGTCCGGATCCAGGCGAGGAGTTGCCGGCCGACCCGCACTTGTTCGCGGGGTACGCCGGGGTGGCGCGCTCGGTCACCGCTTAGACGGCCCCCGGCCGCTGGCGACGCGTGTCGGCTGAAAGCTGGTCGGCCAGAACCTCACCCGTGGCCTGCTCGCGCGGGGTAGCGTCCCAACGAGTCACGGAGGTAAGCGAGGACGGTGTGGGCATGTCCGAAGTGACGCCGATGCTCGCGACCTTGACCGAGCACTACTTCTCCGATCCGGCCTGGATCTACGAGCGCAAGCTCGACGGCGAGCGGGTCATCGCATCCCGCCAAGGCGGTCACGTCACGCTGCGCTCGCGCACCGGTCGGTCGCTCGACAACACGTACCCGGAGCTTGTTGACGCGCTTGCCGCCCAGCAGCGCGACGATTTCGTGGTGGACGGCGAGGTGGTGGCGTTCGACGGATCCCGCACCAGTTTCGAGCGGCTGCAGCAGCGCATCGGCATCACTGTTCGGGCGCAGGCCGCCGCCTCGCGGGTACCCGTCTTCTATTACGTCTTTGATCTTCTTCGTCTCGACGGCGCGGACGTCACGGCGCGCCCGCTGCGTGAACGCAAGGCGCTGCTGCGCGACGCGATCAGCTTTGCCGACCCCCTCCGCTTCACGACCCACCGCAACGAGCATGGCGAGTCCTACCTGACACAGGCGTGCCGATGGGGTTGGGAGGGCCTCATCGCCAAGCGCGCCGACGCGCCATATAGCCCCGGCCGGTCCCGCGACTGGCTCAAGTTCAAGTGCGTCAACGAGCAGGAGTTCGTGATCGGCGGCTTCACTGATCCGGCCGGTAGCCGGATCGGGTTCGGCGCGCTGCTGGTCGGGTATTACGCCGGCGCGGATCTGCGATACGCCGGCAAGGTCGGCACCGGATATGACACCGCCACGCTGCGCGCGTTGCGAGCCGAGATGGATGGGCTCGCACAGCCGACACAGGCGTTCGCCGGGCCGGCCGTCCGAGAACGCGGCGCGCGATGGATTGCGCCGACGTTGGTTGCGCAGATCGGTTTCACCGAGTGGACCCGCGACGGCAAGCTCCGGCACCCGCGCTTTCTCGGTCTGCGTACCGACAAGGACCCACACGATGTGGTACGGGAGTTGCCGCAGTAGCGATCCGGCGCTGCCTCGCGGAGCGGCTCACGTCGCGTGAGCGGCTCACCTTGCTGCGTTGTCGTTCCGTGCACGCTATGTCGGCGGAAGCGTGACCACCGTGACGAAGAATCGGTCGATCTGGCGAACGACCTCGACGAACCTCGTGAAGTTCACCGGCTTCGTCACGTAGGCGTTGGCATGCAACTTGTAACTGCGGACCACGTCCTCCTCGGCGGATGAGGTCGTCAGGATGACCACCGGAATGTCGCACAGATCCGGGTCGGCCTTGATCTCGGCCAACACCTCGCGGCCGGATCGCCGTGGCAGGTTAAGATCCAGCAGGATCAGGCCGGGCCGTGGCACACCGCCGTAGTCCCCCTCGTGGCGAAGGAACTCCACGGCCTTCACGCCGTCGTCGACCACGTGCAGGCGGTTGGCGATCTTGTGGTGTTCGAACGCTTCCTGCGTCATGAGTACGTCGCCGGGATCGTCCTCGACGAGCAAGACGTCGATCACGTTGAGGAGCGCTTCGGTCATGATGTCCGCCCATCTCCGGTCGGTTGGTTCGACGAGTCCAGCACACGGTCCGACGGCTCCAGCACACGGTCTTGCGGCTCCGGCGGGTCGCCCGGCGAGTCCAGCGCCCAGTGCGACGGCTCCGTCGGGTCAGCGGCCGCAACTGGCAGTGTGAAACAGAACCGGCTGCCGGCCTCGCCCCGCGGGCGCGTGGTGTCCAACCAGATCCGACCACCGTGATACTCAATGATCTTCCGGCACATGGCTAGACCGATGCCAGTGCCCGGGTATTCCGACCGCGGGTGGAGACGCTGGAAGATCGCGAAGATCCGTTCGGCGTACTCCGGATCGATGCCGATTCCGTTGTCCGTACAGGCGAACAGCCATTGCTCGCCATCCCGGCGTACGGTGATCGCGATCCGTGGCGGGACGGCCGGGTCGCGGAACTTGATGGCGTTGCTGATCAGGTTCTGCAGCACCGACGCGAGCAGCGTCGGGTCGCCGCGCAGCGGCGGCAGGCGGTCGGCCGTGACAGTCGCGCCGGTGGCCTCGATGCGCGTGTTCAGGTCGGCCAGGGCGGCGGCCAGGATCTCGTTGCCATCCACCGTGATCTCGCTCGCGCCGGCGCGACCAACGCGCGAGAACGCAAGCAGGTCGTTGATCAGCGTCTGCATGCGCGTGGCACCATCGACGGCGTACTCGATGTACTGGTGACCGCGCTCGTCCAACGCGTCGCCGTAGCGAGCCGCCAACAGCTCGCAGAAGCTCGCCACCTTCCGTAACGGCTCCTGCAGGTCGTGCGACGCGACGTACGCAAACTGCTCCAGTTCGGCGTTGGACCGCTGCAGATCGACGGTCTGCGCGTTGCGGGCCTCATGCGCGCGGCTCAGCGCGGAAAGCTCGGCGAGGATGCGCATCCGCATGCGTTCCACATCCAGCCCGAGTGCATCGATCTCGCGTGGCCCGTCGGCAACGACGACGTGATCGAACCGGCCGCGCGCGACCTGCTTCACGTGGCCCGCAAGGTTGCCGAGCGGCCGGATGACGCCTCGGGTCAGGCCAATGCTCAGCGCGACCGCGGTCGCGAGCAACGCCACGCCGATCGCGCCCAATGTCCAGTTCAGCAACGTCGCGGACTGGGAAAGCTGGGAGTGCGCAGACTTCTGTGCGTCGAGCACGGTTCGGTCCAGTGCCGCGAGCGTGGCCCGTACGTGATCGAAGAGCGCCTTGCCCGCGTTTGCGGTGGTCGGCGGGAGCGGTCGCCCGGCTGCTCGTACCTCGGCGACGGTCGGCACGGCGTACCCGGTCTGCCATGCGGCAGCGGCCGCGTTGACGTCCGCGAGGTCGGCGGAGACTTCTGGGTACCGGTCGCCGATGCTGCGTCGAAGGGCGGTGACCGCGGCTTGTTGGTCCCGCTGGCCCTGGACGTACGGGCCGAGGAAGTCCTGCTGCGCCGTCAGGGCGTATCCGCGCACACCGGTCTCCTGGTTCAGCAGCGCATCACTCAGCGCCAAGTACGAGGCGACGGCCGGATCGACCCGGCTCACCACGGTGGTGCGCGCATCACTCAGGCGTACCGTCGCGTACGTGCCGATGGCGATCGCGGCCAGCGTGACGGCGATCGCCGCGGCGATCGTGCCGGTCACCCACTGACGCAGCGACCACCGATGCTTGCCGGCGCGCGCCGAGCGATTGTCGACCATCAGCGCGCCCGCACCGCCGCCTCGGCGCGCCGCCGTGTGCTGGTCAGCGTGCGCATTGCCCCTCCTTGTCGACGTCCTACCCACGCTCCCCCGATGATGAACCCACGAGCGTCAAGGATCTGGGACGTTGTACGGGTTCCGGCGCCCGGGTCGTGGACCGCGAGCTACGTTTTGGCAAAGCGATACCGGGTAGTGGGTGTCGGGCTCAGCGCTCGTGCCACCCGCCCGGGCGGGCGACAGCGCGGGCGGATGCGAATGGAGTGTCCTAGCCATGCCGGATGCGAACCTCACCAGCACTGATGAAGCGGCGGCCGAAATTCAGGCAGCGACGACCCAGATCTGGGCGGACGACGATGCCCAGAATCGCTGCGTCGCTACGCACCAGATGACGTCGCCCACGGGACGGCTAACCGTACGCTGCGACGCAGCCGCCGGGCACGGCGGCGGCCGCCATCGTGGACACCACGCTGGGCGACCGGTCAATTGGACGGACGCCAGCTGAACCAGGGACCACGACGAGGCCGCGACCATCGGGGATGAGGGCAATCGCGACCGCGGCGCTCAGCGGCGGTCAGACACGCGCCCGGCGCACCCGAGTGACGACGACAAACACTGCCGCTGCCGATACCGAGCCGAAGAGTACGGCCGCTGGCCAAGCCGGTGTCGTCGCGGTGACCACGACACCGACCAGCCATGCCAAGACGAGCACTCGCAGCACGGCCGCACGCCATCCCACGCCCCACCGCGACCGTGCCATCAGACGCGGCATGTCGGGATAGTCAGCGGCCAGCCAGCGCTCGATGTCGCCGAGGGTGCGCTGCTCGAATTGGCTCAGCATGACTGATCGGACCTTCCTTTGCTTAGCACTGGTGCGTTACCCCGCCGGGCGGACTCTGAAACCGCGTTGTCGCAGGTGATGCATCACGTGGTCAAGATCGCGACTTGGTCAAGATCGCCGTGCAGTCAAGTTCGCGACTCGGTCAAGATCGCCACGGCTGGAGCGTCATGGCTGTGAAATGGCGCGATCATGGCCCGCCGGCAGCCATCACGCTCCACTCGTGGCGATCACCCGCAGGGAAGCGCGCAGCCGGCGATCACCAGGCCGGAAAGCACCCGGCCGCCACACGCCCGTGCGGCCGGGAGGGCGAGAGAGCACGGCCGGCAAGCAGCCGCGGCCGGCCGGCGTGAGTACCCTCGCCCGCGACCGCGCCGCTAGCGCGATTGGTCCACCCGTCCTTACGCTCGGCTCGTGACCGGCGGATGGGCCACCGAATCCATCGTCGATCTCGGTGACCGCTTCGACGTCGTGCCGCTGGACCGGTGGCCACGATCGCCGCGCCTCCGACTGCGCCGGCTGGTCGTTGCCGCCGCCGTTGTCGCAGTGCTGCTGCTGGTCGCAGCCTCGCAGGCCGCGCCACGAAGCGCGCTGCGGGTGATGGCCCGCGTTCCGGTGGGCCTCGACGCCACGATCATGATCAACGGCGCAAACCTTTACGTGTACGACACGTCGGCCGGCCACAACGCGATCAGCGCGTACGCTCTGCCGACGGGTACGCGCGAGTGGACGTCGGCCATGCCAGAGATCGCTGCCTTGTCCACGCTGCGATACGTCGACGGTCTCGTGGTGGTCAGCATGATCGACACCGACACGGTCGGCCAACACACCGTTGCGCTCGAACCGCGCACCGGTGCGACGGCATGGACGAGTGACCTCGGGCTAGCCACGCCAGTGACCGGTGGCGTCATGGTCGAAGCACTGTCGCGACCGCCCGGTTTCAACTACCCGGGTACGCCATCGTCCGGCAGTGTCAGCGTGCTCGACTCTGCGACCGGACGAGCGAAGTGGTCGCATCCGATTCCGGCGAGTTGCGTGGCCGCGGTCGGATCGAGCGATGCGACGGTTCGGCCGACAAGTCTCGTGGAGTTGTGCTCCAACTCGTCGACGCTGACCACGATTCGGCTCGCGAACGGCCATGTTTCGGCGACGCGGCGGATCGATCTCGGCGATCCGGGGACGAACTTCCAGCTCGCGCAGTCAGATCGACTGGACGTGCCACGTCTCGTGGTGGCCGCCGGTGTCGTACTCGTCGCGCACGCTGATCGACCTGCGCCCAGCATCGACGCGTACGCGATCGACGATCTCCATCCATTGTGGACCGGGCTGCTCACCGACAACGGTCAGGACGCCGAGTCGTGCGGAAGTGCGATCTGTCTGTACGAGCGCGGCGCGAGCACGGGCGTTGCAGTCGATCCGAATTCCGGCCGCATCACTGGTGCCGCACCATCGCGAGCCGGCGCGCCGGCTGACGGATCGCTCGTGCTCCTTGGCCTCACCAACGCGGCGGCCGGCTCGAGCGTCACGAAGATCACCTCCGCCGCGCCCGGCATTGGCGTACCGATCGCAACAACCGGACCAGCGGTCGCACCAGACGCACGGAACTGGCTCGCTGTATGGCACGCCGACTCGGTGCGAACGGAGGGCGTGGGCGGTTCCGGATTTGGTTCGCCGATCGAACTCCTCCACGGAGTCACCGCGCCGGCGTGCGCACAGACCGCGGCGTACCTGGTGTGTGCGATGCCGGACGCCCATCTGACCGTCTGGCGGGTACCGAACTGATCGCGGCGTGGAACACGCGAATCACCTGAAGTGGCCACGAGGATCGGGGTGATTGTCGCAGGATCGGGCTATGACGAATGCCCGTAGCATGATGCACTCGGGCGTAGCGTGCGTGCCCGAGCACGAGACACTGGACCGTGCCGCGCAATTGATGCGTGAGCACAACGTGGGTTCGTTGCCGATCTGTGGCAACGACGATCGCCTCAAGGGGATCATCACCGATCGCGACATCGTGCTGAAGTGTGTCGCTACCGGACACGACCCCTCGAAGATGACGGCCGCGCAGCTTGCCAGCGGTGCACCCGTCTGGGTTGCCGCCGGGGCGGACGAGGACGAGGTGCTCTCGCTGATGCAGCAGCACCTCATTCGGCGGCTGCCGGTGATCGACGAACATGAGCTGGTCGGAATGATCAGCGAGGCCGATCTCGCGACTCACCTGTCGCCGCAGAAGTTGGCCCGCTACTGCAACACGGTCTACTCGGCACCGGCCACGATCTGAGTCGACGGAGCACGCGTGGCGGCCCCTTCGCCGCCAGACGCGGACGGCGCACGTCCGGCAGCCGCGTCGCCGCCGGACCCGAACGCGTCGCTGCGCAGATACGTCAACACGGCGAGCACCCGGCGGTGGTCGTCCGGTGCCGGCACGAGATCGAGTTTCACGAAGATATTGCGTACGTGTGACTCGACCGTCTTCGCGGTGAGGCGAAGGCGTTCCGCGATCGCCTGATTCGATCGGCCTTCGGCCATCAACGCGATGACGTCTCGTTCGCGCTCCGTCAACGAGCTCAACGGATCTCGTACGGCGGGCCGCCCGAGCAACATCGCGATCACGGCCGGGTCCACGACCGTACGGCCGGCGGCCACCCGTACCGCTGCCTCGATCAGTTCGTCGACGTCGGTAACGCGGTCCTTCAACAGGTACCCGACCCGACCCGGTTGATCGCCGATCAATCGCATGGCGTATTGCGGCTCGACGTACTGAGACAGCACCAGCACCGCGGTCTCGGCGTGCTCGCTACGGATCCGTGCCGCCGCCTGTAGCCCTTCGGTGGTGTGGGTGGGCGGCATCCGTACGTCGACGACGACGAGATCGGGGTGCAGCGCAGCGACCATGGACAGCAACGACGTCACATCACCCGCCTGCCCGACCACGTCGAAGCCGGCGTCGGCGAGCAGCCGGGCCACGCCGGCTCGGAACAGGACGGCATCATCGGCGAGTACGACCTTCACGGCGTACCCCCGGGTGTGCCGTGCGGCGCAGCGCCAACCGGCGTGCCGGTTGAATCCCGTTGAAGATCGACGCGGTCAGCGCGCACCGAACCGGGCAGCACGACGCGAACCGTCGTTCCGGCGCCGTCCGGGCTGACGACGGTCATGCGACCGTTCACCGCCGCGACGCGGTCGCTCAAGCCGCGAAGGCCGGAACCCTGCGCCGGATCGGCACCGCCGCGGCCGTTGTCGCGAATCTCGACGATGAGCGCCGCCGCGTCGTGTGTCACGTGGATGCTCGCGTGGGACGCATCCGCGTACTTGCCGATGTTCGCGAGTGCTTCGCTGACGACGAAATACACCGTCGACTCGACGGTCGGCGGGAAGCGGTGCTCCGCAAAGCGGTCAACCGAGACCGGCACCGCGGCCCGGTCGGCGAGCGATTGCAGCGCCGGGCCGAGACCCTCGTCGGTGAGGATCACCGGGTGCAGACCACGCGCCAGCTCCCGTAGCTCGTCGATGGCCAGGCGCAACTCTTCGGAGGCGAGGGCGAGCGTCTGCGCAACCGTTTCGGCACGGCCGTCCGTCAACTGACGGCGGGCCGCGTGCAACGCGAGCGACAGCGTCACCAACCGTTGCTGCGCGCCGTCGTGCAGGTCGCGCTCGACGCGCCGGCGTTCGTCGTCGCCGGCCTGCACGATGCGCGACCGCGATGCCCGTACCTCGTCCAGCTGCGCTCGCACCTGAGCGTGCAGGCGTTCGTTCTCCACGGCCATGCCCGCCGCGGCCGCGACCGCGCGCACCAGCCCGGCGTCGATGGCGGGATCGTGGATGAGCGCGGCAAGCCGACGCTGTTCTCGTTCGATCACGGTGACCTGTCGCGCCGACGGACCTGACTCGTCGGTGGGCAGCATCGCCGGAGACCCGTCGGCTTGAATCCATCCGCAGCCGTCCGCCGCGTAGACGATGTCGACGGACGGATCGCCGAGCGCCGCCGCAATCAGGGCGCGCAGCTCGCCGATTGGTCGCGGCGCTTGCAGGTCCACGACGAGCGAGCCGACCGAACTCTGCGCCAACCGCGCGGATAGCAGGCCGGCCAGGAACACCGCCGGCACGCAGATCTCGAGGAGCGCCTGGAAGTCCGAGAGGAGGCGAACGAAGCCCTGCGGATTCGCCGGCACGATCGCACTGATCAGGTAGACACCGGCGAGGAGCGCGGCGGCGACCCATAGCGGGGTGAGATATCGCCGCTGGGCGGGTGTCGACCGCCGCCAGCGAAGCCACAGCGCAATGACGAACATTGGGACGAGAATGTAGGCGCCGTGTTCGTCAACCCAGTCGAACGCGTCGGCGGCCGACTGGCTCGACCAGATGACCGGCGCCCACGGGCAGTCGCGGACGCAACCCGCGACGCGCGGATCGTCGGTGAGCACGAAGCCCAGCATCGCGCCGGCCGTACCCACGTAAATGGCCCCTGCCGTGACGCGCTCGTAGCGCGTCGCGAGCCGACCGCTGGAGTAGCTCAGCGCGATGTGCGCGACGAACGCCGCGGTCGCGCTGCCGAACACGAGCAACGGCGCGCCCCACACCGGCCACCGAAGGTTCTCCCAGTTGCCGCAAAACCAACTCGCCCCGCTGACGAGCATCAACGGCCCGATCCGATTGCCTGGTCGACGGTCGAGCGCGACGATGCCGGCCGCGAAGAAGCTCAAGCCGGCCAACGCATCCAGGAAATGGTTCTCGCCTATCCCGGCGTGGATGCTCACCCATTCGGCGCCGAGCGTCCAGATCAGGCTCGCGATTGCGAGACCGGCGAGCGCCCAGCGTCGTCGCGTCATGACTACGCCGGGTCCAACAGAGCGGCCATCGCCGCACCGGTGAGATCCGACTTCGCCATGAATCCGACCGCCAGACTGCGCACCACGGCTGGGCCGTAGTCGGCGGCCGACCGGCTCGACGTCAACACAACCGAGGTCTGCGATGCGATGCGATCGGCAACCTCGAAACCGCTCATGTCCGGCAGCTGGATGTCGAGCAGCACGACCTCGGGGTGCAGATCATGGACCGCGTCGATCGCGGACAACCCATCGGTCGCCTCACCGACCACGTCGAATCCTTCGTGCCCGAGCACTTCACGTGCCCACATGCGGAAACCAGCGTGATCGTCGACGATCAGCAGGCGCCTCATGAGTGCACATGGTCGCACGTCCGGCGGCACTCGTCAGTGCTAACCCGCACTGATCCCGCCGTGATGGCCCGGATGTTCGCGCCCTTCGACGGACCTACGCTTCGGCCGTCGTCAGGCGAAGGGAGCGCGACATGAGCATCGACGTGACGAAGGAACACCGCCAAGCGGACGGAGTGGCATGGGTGGTGATGTACGTAGCGGCCGCAGCATTCCTGATCTCGGCCATCTGGTACGCACTCATCGCAAACCACGTCACGGTCGCTTCGGCACCGCTTGCGCCGCCCGGCGAGCCGCTCGACTCCGCGCTGCACAGGTGGTACCAGTGGTTCGCCACAACCCTTCCGCAAGAGCGGTTCAACACCGCGATCGCGCTGCTGGGCATGCTCTCGCTTGTGGTCGTGGCCGCGACGTTGCGCGGTCGATTCGGCCGATCCGCCACGCTGTCGCGCATCGGCGGGTATGCACTCGCACTCGGCGGCGTCATGTGGACCATCGGCAACACACTGCAGTTAGGTGGCCATCGAGCCGTCGGGCTGATGGCCACGCACGACAACCCGATCGAGGCAGTCAACGCGATCGCCTTCACGGTGGATACCGTGACGCAAGCGTTCGAACTGGTCGCGCTGCTGCTCATTGGCGGCGGCATGCTCGCACTCGCTGCGCAGGCACGGCGTACCACCGCGATGCGACCCGGCTGGATCGGCTCCACGGCCACGGTCGCCGTCGCAGTGCTAGTGCTCGCGGCCGCGTACGCCGACGCGAGCGACGACCTCACGTTGTGGTTGCTGGTCGGCATCGGCGCAGTCCTGCTGCCGGTGTGGCTCATGTGGACAGCGCGGGAACTCGCCGTCGGCGACGTCACCCCAACGGGGCGAACGCTTCGCGTCCGGTGGCGGCTCGCCCGCCATCTGGCACGCTGACGACATGGACAGGCATGAGGTGGCCCGCTGGGTGGCCGGCTACGAGCAGGCGTGGCGATCGGTCGGCGTGTCCGCGCTGGCCGACCTCTTCACCGCCGAAGCGGTCTACCGCCAAGGCCCGTATCAGGACCCGGTGATCGGTCTACCGGCGATCGAAGCGATGTGGGAGCACGAACGCTCCGGGCCAGACGAGGTCTTCACGATGAGTTCCGAGATCGTCGCGGTCGAGGATCAGACAGCGGTGGTACGGGTGGAAGTCGCGTACGGCAGGCCGCCGAATGACGAGTGGCGTGACCTTTGGCTGATTCGGTTCGCCACGGACGGCCGCTGCGAGGAGTTCGAGGAGTGGCCGTTCGGAGCGCCGCGGAAGGCGTGACCTTGCGGGGAAATTGTTGGGTTGGCCCTCGAGGTTCCAACAAAACCCCCGCAAGGTCACGATCGGACCGGACGCTGCGCCCCCGACGAACCGCCCGGTCGCGCTATCCAACGGCACGCGACATCGGCTCAGGACATTGGCGAACCACTGCGCCGCGGGAACGACATTGCCAGCCGTGACAGCGCGAGCGCGGCCACGAACAGACCGAAGTCGCGTACCGCGACGTCGTAGAAGTTGCCCAGCGTAAGCAGGTCGATGATGATGCCGGCCAACCACGCGGCGACCACCAGGGCACCCCAGCGCGGACGCACCGCGACCAGGACGCCAGCGATGATCTCGATCACGCCGACGGCGTACATCGCCTGCTGCGCCGTACCGGGAACGATGCGGTTGATCCACGGCGCGAGGTAGATCGTCCAGTCGGTCATCAGGTTGAAGAACTTGTCGAGCCCGAACAGGATCGGTGCGACTGTGAACACCGTGCGCAGCAGGAAGAACGCCTGATAGGCCGGATCGGTGGCGCGGCCGGTCGAGGCTTGTGGCACGGTCGCGGACGTCGTTGTTTGCGTGGCCATGCGCGTCCTCTTTCTAAGAGACAGAGCCATGTCTTTTAGACGACGCTACGACTGTCCGGCTCTAAAGTCAATTGATTCGCGTTTTACACTGGTTGCGTGCCCACCCATGCCAGGTCAGATCGCATCGCTTCGGTCGCGGCGCTCGACGATCCGCTGCGGCGAGCGCTCTACGACTTCGTCAGCCGGAGCGAGACGCCGGTCGGCCGGGATAACGCCGCCGAGGCCCTGCACGTCAGTCGCCGAATCGCCGCGATGCATCTCGACCGACTCGCCGCGATCGGGCTCCTCGCCGTGGAGTACCGCCGCTTGCACGGCCGGACGGGTCCCGGCGCCGGACGGCCGGCCAAGCTCTACCGAAGATCCGACGCCGAGGTCACGGTGTCGGTGCCGGAGCGGGCCTACCACGTCGTCGGCGAGCTGTTCGTCGCAGCGGCCGCCGAGTCGATCGCATCCGGGGTGCCGGTCGCGGATACGTTGCCACGCACCGCGTACCAGATCGGGTGCCGGCTCGGCGCGGCTGCGCCCGATGTGCGTACGGCGCTTGTCGACGTCGGGTACGAACCCGTCGAGTCACCGGACCACCGTGGCGGTTTGACGCTGCGCAACTGTCCGTTCCATCGGCTGTCGCAGCAGTACACCCAACTGGTGTGCCGAGTGAACCTCGAATTGCTGCGCGGCGTCGCGGACGGTGCCGGCGACGCGTCGCACACGTTGGTGCTGGATCCCGGTGCGGGCCGGTGTTGCGTACGTCTCGACGCCGCCGCGTAGCCTGCGTGGAAGCCGGTGGCACTAGCCGGCCCGGAAGGGACGCCCACCGTGCCGAACAGCGATGTCGCGAACTGGCCGCTGACTGGTCTGCGTCTGCGGACCGGGCGCCTCCTACTGCGCCCGATGGTGGAGGCCGACCTCGCGACGCTCGCCGCCTGCATCCCCGACGACGTCGATCAGAACCCGGCGCTGCCCTCGTTTCCGGGGCGCATCGGTCGGGCCGCGCGCGGTAGCACGGTGTACCAGACGTATTGGCACAGCGTCGGGACGTGGCGACCCGAGTCGTGGAACCTGCTATTCGTCGTGATCCACGACGACGTACTCATCGGGGCGCAGGGGCTCGAAGCCGACAACTTCGTCGAACGCCGCACCGTCGACAGCTCGTCCTGGCTGGTGACCGACGCGCGCGGACGCGGTCACGGCAAGGCGATGCGCCTGGCTATCCTCGCGCTGGCGTTCGACGGGTTGGCCGCCGAGGTCGCGGAGACCAGCGCGTGGCACGACAATGCCGCCTCGCTCGGCGTCTCACGCGCACTCGGGTACGTCGACAACGGCGTGCACCGGCACGCCGACCGGGGACGCATCGGCGATATGGTCCACATGCGACTCGCGAGGGACGTCTGGCGGGCGCGCCACGCCGACCACGACGTCCGCATCGAAGGCCTCGGACAATGCCTGTCGTTCTTCGGTCTTGCGGCGGATCCACCGACCGCGTAAACACCCGCGGTCGGTGGCCGCTATCGGTTCGTCAACACCGCAAGCGCCGCATAGAACATCGGCACAACGCAGATGACGTTCACGATGACGGCGGTCTGACGACCGGTGTCAGTTCGCTGCCACAGGCGGCCGAGTCGAATCGACACCACCTCGGTGACAAGAAAGAGCAGCGCCAGCACGACACGTCCGGCCGGGTTGTACCACGCCGCAGAGACCCACCCACCGATGATCACCAGGAACAGTCCGATGCCGGCACCGCGGACGAACCACCACACGGGCCGAAACGCCTCGCGAAACTCCGCGGTCGTGTCGTAGCCGCACGCACGTGCGAGGCCATTCGCCAGCCGACCGACGTACTCGCGAGTCAGCTCGCCCGACGAGACGCCAGCACGGCCAGTGCGGGGGCGGTCCCCACCGGTGGCCGGTGCGAGACCCGCGGCGGCGCGTAGCTCGGCGGCGAACGTCCCGGGTGAGCCGAGGCTGTCGCGCAGCGGTGCGGTGTCCGCGCCGGCCACCTCGGTCAGGTGCGCCGGCAGGTCGTCGAGCAGACCGTCCCGTACCCCTGGGTCGAGGTCGGCCAGCGCCGCCCGGACCTCCCCCAGATAGGCGGAGATCTCGTCGGCCCGCGACGATGCCGCGTCGGACGTTTCAGCGCTTGCCGCAGCCGCGCTCGCGCCGGAGACTGTGCTCATGCCGAGACCCCCTGTTCGGTCAGCAGAACGTCCATAGTGGAGGCGAACGACCGCCAGACCTTGGCGGAGCGCGCAAGTTGGTCGTGGCCTGCCTTGTTCAACGCGTAATACTTGCGGTGCGGGCCCTCGTCACTGGGCACCACATAGGTCGTCAGGGCGCCAGCCGCGTAGAGACGCCGCAATGTGCCATAGACCGAGGCGTCACCGACGTCGTCGAGGCCCGCGGATCGCAGCCGTCGCAGCACGTCGTAGCCGTAGCCGTCCTCGTTCTTCAACACCGCAAGCACCGCCACGTCCAGGACACCCTTGAGCAACTGGGTCGCATCCATGGATGGCATACTACTACGCATTGCGCGGTAGTATCAAGAACGGAGTACGCGAGCGACCACCACGTCCGGTGCGTCGCGGTCGACGAGCGCGAACCCGGCGTCGGACAGCTCGGCGTCGAATGCCGGCGCGCTGACGAGGTAACCGTGGAAAGTCTCGCTCTCCTCGCGAACGACGACACCACTTCGCGTGACGCGGTAGTCGAACCGCCAATCGATCTCGCCTTCCCCGGCCGGGGACGCGACCACCTCGCCGCCGTACATGTCGCCGCCCAACTCCCAGGACGGCAACGCGCGGATCTCCGGTCCGGCCCGATCTGGCGGTCGCTGCACAACCAACGTGCCGCCCGGTACGACGGCGCGAGCGATCGCGATCAACGCCGCACGCCGGTCCGACGAGTCGAGCAATCCCATCGTGTTCAGGCATAGCGCGAAGTCCGCGACGTCGGCGAGCCCAAGGCGTTCCATCGGTTGCGCGTGCACTCGTACGTGCGACAGCAACTCCGTGTGTCGCGCGAGCCGGCTGAGCAACACGGCCCGCATACCGGCCGACGGCTCCACCGCGTGCACCGTGACCGAAGTCCGTTGCGCAAGGAGTCGCGTCGCGAGCCCGGTCCCGGCGCCGATGTCCAGTGCCCCGACCCGCGGAGACCCCAGCCACCGATCGAGCAGCCGCTCGGCGCGCCGCAGGTGATCGGCGGCCTGCAGCACGTCGTAGAACTCGGCCGTCACGTCGTAGGACCGCACGCCCGGCACGCTAGCAGCGCGTACGCCGCCGACCGTGACAACGGGGAAACTCGCTGACTTGGTCGGTGCGAGCTGATTCGGTCAGTGCGACTCGCGCGTCACCTGGTGTCCGCTCGCGCCGATCAGGAAGTCGAGATCCGCGCCAGTATCCGCGCCCATCACCGTACGGACGTAAAGATCTTCCCAACCCCGGCGCGGCCGTGGCAGGCCGGCGAGCATCGCCGGCGACGGTGATCTGCCGTCCAGCTCGGTTTGCGGCACGTCCACGTCGAGGCGGCGCTGCTCGACGTCCAGCACGATCCAGTCACCGGTGCGCACGCGCGCGAGCGGACCGCCGGCCGCGGCCTCCGGCGCGACGTGCAGCACCACGGTGCCGTAGGCGGTGCCGCTCATCCGTCCGTCACACACTCGGACCATGTCGCGTACGCCGTCGCGCAGCAGCTTCGGCGGCAGCGGGAGATTCGACACCTCGGGCATGCCCGGATAACCCTTCGGGCCGCAGCCGCGGAGCACCAACACCGAGTCGGCGTCCACCTCCAGGTCCGGATCGTCAATGCGACCGCGGAAGTCCTCGATCGAGTCGAAGACGACGGCGCGTCCGCGATGTCGCAACAGGTGTGGTGACGCGGCGGCCGGCTTGATGATGGCGCCGCTAGGCGCGAGGTTGCCGCGGAGCACGGCGATGCCCGCGCGGGGCTGCAACGGCTCTTCACGGGTACGGATAACCTCGGCGTCCCAGATCTGCGACGCGCCGATGTCGTCGACGAGCGGCCGACCGGTGACCGTGATCGCGGTCGGGTCCAACAGGTCGCGCACTTGGTGCAGTACGGCGTGCAGCCCACCCGCGCGGTGCAGGTCCTCCATCAGGTGGCGGCCGGACGGCTGAAGGTCGACGAGCAGCGGCACGTCGGCACCGATGCGGTCGAAGTCGTCGAGCACGAGCGGCACACCGAGTCGTCCGGCGATGGCCAACAGGTGCACCACCGCGTTCGTCGAACCGCCGAGCGCGGCGAGCGCCACGATCGCGTTGTGGAACGAGCCGGCCGTCATCACCCGGCTCGGCGTACGGTGCTCGGCCACCATGTCGACGATCAGCCGCCCCGTCAGTTGCGCGTTGGCGAGCAGTCGGCTGTCCGGCGCCGGCAGTCCGGCCGTACCGGGCAGCGTCATGCCGAGCGCCTCAGTGAGCAACCCCATGGTGGACGCGGTGCCCATCGTGTTGCAGTGGCCGCGGCTGCGGATCATCGACGACTCGGATGCCACGAAGTCGTCGAGCGACAGCGTGCCGGCGCGGACCTCCTCGCTCAGCCGCCACACGCCCGTACCGCAACCGAGCAGAGTGCCGCGGAACGTACCGTTCAGCATCGGTCCGCCCGGGACCACGACCGCCGGCAGGTCCACCGACGCGGCCGCCATCAGCAACGACGGAATCGTCTTGTCGCAGCCGCCGAGCAGCACGAGGCCGTCCACCGGATTTGCGCGGAACAGCTCCTCCGCGGCCATCGCGGCCATGTTCCGCCACAACATCGCGGTCGGCCGGAGCTGCGTCTCGCCGAGCGACACCATCGGCAGGTTCAGCGCGACGCCGCCGGCCTCCGCGACTCCCACCTTCACGCTCGCGGCGATCTCGTCGAGATGGCTGTTGCACGGCGTCAGATCCGACGCGGTGTTCGCGATCGCGATGTGTGGCCGGTCGTGGAACGCGTCGTCGGGCAGGCCGCGGCGCATCCAGGCACGGTGGAGGTACGCGTCGCGGTCATTGCTCGAATACCACTGTGCGCTGCGCAAGGCTGACATCGTCGCCCACCAACTAATGATCGACTGATATGGCGCCTCGTGGCTTTGCCGCGCTTCGGCGCTGCGGACGATGTACCGTACCGCCCGTGGAACGGCCATGACCATGCGCGCTTTCGTCATCACCGGTCCCGGCGAGGCGGAGGTGCGCGACGTACCCGCGCCGGACCCGGGACCCGGCGAGGTTGTCGTCGACGTCGAACGCGCCGGGGTCTGCGGCACGGACGCGGAGTTCTACTCCGGCGAGATGGCCTACTTGCACAGCGGCGAGGCCAGCTACCCGATCCGCATCGGGCACGAATGGGCCGGCGTGGTGTCGTCGGTCGGAGTCGACGTCGATCGCGCCTGGCTCGGATGTCGCGTCACCGGCGACACGATGCTCGGCTGCGGCCGGTGTGCCCGGTGCGCGGCCGGCCGCGGCCACTTGTGCGCGGACCGCCACGAGGTCGGGATCCGCCACGGTTGGCCCGGCGCGCTCGCGGAACAGTTGCCCGTTCCGGTGACAGCGGTGCACGCGCTTCCGGACTCGCTCGACGCCACCCATGGCGCGCTGGTCGAGCCGGGCGGCAACGCCCTTCGGGCGATGCGCGCCGCCGCGCTCGACGCCGGGCAACGGCTGCTCGTGCTCGGGCCGGGCACGATTGGGCTGCTCGCCGCGCAGTTTGCCCGCGCAGCGGGCATCGAGGTGCACCTGCTCGGACGCGACGAGCCGTCGCTGGCCTTCGCTCGGTTGATCGGGTTCGACGCCGCGTGGCGTGCCGATACGCTGCCGCGGCTGCGCTGGGACGCGGTGCTTGACGCGTCGAACGCCGCGGCGCTGCCGGCGCTCGCGGTTGACCTGGTAGAGCCCGGCGGGCGGGTTGTCTACATCGGGCTCGCCGGCGAGCCGAGCCTCGTCGACACACGCGCGATCGTGCTGCGGGACATCACCGCCGTCGGGATCCTCAGCGCTTCCGGTGGCTTGGCCGACACCATTGCGCGGTACGCCGCCGGAACCGTCGACCCACGTCCACTGGTCGCGGCGGTGGTCGGACTCGACGAGGTAGCAAGCGTTCTCGCCGGCCATCGCCGACCCGAGTGGAGTGCCGCACCCAAGATCCATGTCGACCCCCGGAAGTGACGCGCGCCGCGATCCGACATTGGTTCGCTACTGTGCCGGAGTGGCAGATCCGACCCGGAACCCGATCGAGCTGGGCTACGCCGACGAAACGCACGCACTCGTCGGCGTCCGCCTCGTCCAGGACGTCGGGCTGCCGTCGGATCGGATCGACTTCACGTACGACGCGGTTGGCGGAGCCTGGCGGTTCGTACTGCCGCCGGTGGCCGTACGTCGACTCGAATACCGCTTCGAGCTCCGCCATCCGGACGGCCGGATCGACATCGTCTGCGACCCGTCGAACCCGACGATCGTGCACAGCGCCTACGGCGACAAGTCGGTTCTCGAGTTGCCCGGATACCGGCCGCCCGAGTGGCTCGACATGCCGGCTGCGCCGGGCGCTTGGCGCGACCTACCGGTCGCTTCCCGCGCCCTGGGCGCCACTGTCCCGATCCGCGTCTGGTCGCCGACCAACTTGGCGGTGTCCGGAATCTTGCTCGCGCACGACGGCGGCGAGTACGACCGGCTCGCCCACCTAGGCCACTACAGCGCGGCAATGATCGCGGCCGGCCGCGTCGCGCCACATCACCTCGTGCTGCTCAGTCCGATCGAGCGCAACGACTGGTATTCCGCGAATCCGGCGTACGCCGGGACGCTGCGCGACGACGTACTGCCACGCCTGCGCGCCGAGGTTGGCCACCAGCCGATCGTCGCGCTCGGCGCCAGCCTAGGTGCGCTCGCACTGCTGCACGCGCACGGGCACACACCGTTCGCCGGACTGTTCCTTCAAAGCGGCAGCTTCTTCCAGCATCGGTTCGACTCCCAGGAATCCGGATTCGCGCGGTATCGCCGGGTGGTGCGCTTCGTCGGCGCGGTGCGCCGGAAGGCGAGCGTTGGCCCGGCCGTACCCACGGTATTGACCTGTGGCGCGGCGGAGGAGAACCTGGCGAACAACCGCGCAATGGCGGCGGCGTTGGCCGGGTCGGGCTACCCGGTGCGATTTGTGGAGGTGCCCGACGCCCACAACTTCACGGCATGGCGCGACGCGTGGCATCCACACCTCGCCGATCTCGCCGGCCAGTGTTGGGATGAGACAGCGGTGCGGGGATCGGCGGGGACGGTCGCGGCGTCCGTCGGCAGTTCGACGGACGGGGCCAGCGACCAAAGGGGGTGATCGGCACATGGAGCAGCGGACCCAGTTGCTGTACTCGTCGGACACGGAGGACGTCGGCGAGGTCATCAGATACGGCCACTGGGGTCGGCCGGTGTTGGTCTTTCCGTCCGAGCAAGGGCAGGCGGGCGACTTCGCCAGCAACGGCATGATCGACGCGGTGCAACCGCTGGTTGACGACGGCCGGGTGAGGTTCTACTGCGTCGGCTCGTACGACGCCGCGTCGTGGTCGGCCAGCGACATCCCGCTCGAGGAGCGCGCGCGGCAGCATGGCCGATACGAGGCGTGGGTCCTCGATCAGGTGGTGCCGTGGATCGTCGAGGACTGCGGTGGCGAAGCGGAGATCGCGACGCTCGGCGCATCGATGGGGGCGTTCCACGCGTTGAACTTCGCCCTCCGTCGCGCCGACCTGTTCCCCCGCGCCATTTGCTTGTCCGGCAACTACGACCCGACGAGTTGGCGCGGTTGGGGCGAGCGCGGCGACGCGCTCTACTTCAACAACCCCATCTGGTATGTCGACCACCTGCACGGCGTCAACCTCGACTGGCTGCGCGAGCGGGTCTCGGTGTTACTGGTGTGCGGTCAGGGCCAATGGGAGGACACCACCGGAGCACTGGAGTCCACGCGCCGGATGGCGAAGATGCTGACCGACAAGGGCATCTCGTGCGAGTTGGACCTGTGGGGCACCGACACGCCACACGACTGGCCGTCGTGGCGGGCACAACTGGCCAAACACTTGCCACGCTTCTGTTGACGGGCGGGGCAGGCGGCAGCGGCCGGCAGGGTTCGCGAGTAGCCCGAGCACCGACGCTCGTTGCTCACCACCGGGAGGACGGATGTCCGAGGCCGAACACATCATCGGGCTGCTACTTGGCACCGAGGAGGACTGGCCACGCGCGTACGAGACGCTGCTTGCCAGGCTCGGACCGGTGACCGCCGGCGGTACGACGCATCGGCTGCGTACGGATCGCGTCACCATCGAGCCGTTCAACCTTCGGGACCAGCCGCGCCATGCGCTCGTGATCGACCGTCTCGCCTACTGGTATTACCACCCGCGTGAGTGGCTCAAGAAGGTCGCCCTGATGGACGGCGTCTACCTGCTCAACAGCCCCTTCACATTCCAGTCGATGGAGAAGCACGCCGCCTACTGCGCGATGATCCGGCTCGGGCTGAACGTACCCGAGACGGTGCTCGTCCCGTTCAAGCATCCGGTGGACAACGCCCGGTACGCGTACACGGCGGCTCGCTACAACCGCCCGTTCGACCTGGACGAGATCGCGCAGCCGCTCGGGTACCCGCTGTTCATGAAGCCCTCCGACGGTGGCGGGTGGGTGGGCGTGTCCCGGATCAAGGACAGCACCGACCTGCATCGCGCCTACGACGCGTCCGGCGAGCGCCTGATGCACCTGCAGCAGTCCGTCGAGGAATACGACGTGTTCGTCCGGTCGCTGTCCATCGGACCAGAGACGATGGTCATGAAGTTCCGTCCCGATCTGCCGATGCACGACCGCTACGCGGTGGAGCACGGGTTCCTGGACGCGTCCACGGGCGACGAGGTTCTCACGATCTCCCGGCTCGTCAACGCGTTTTTCCGGTGGGAGTTCAACTCGTGCGAGATGCTCGTACGGGACGGCGTGGTCTACCCCATCGACTACGCGAACGCCTGCCCGGATGTGGCGATCACTTCGCTGCACTACTACTTCCCGTGGGCGATGGCGGCGCTGCTGCGGTGGAGCGTCTATTGCGTGGTCACCGGACGCCGGCTGCGTCTCGACATGGACTCCGCACGCTACTTCGAGATCGCGGATCGGGCCGACTTGTCCTACCACGAGAAGCTCGCGGCCTATCGAGAGCTTGCCGACGACTACTTCGACGCGGATCGCTATGCGGAGTTCTGCGCCACGAAACTCGGGCACGTCGACGAAATGGTGCGCGACTGGGTCGCTTCGCCCGACTTCGACGCGCTGCTCGTCGACACCGTACGAGCCACCTATCCGGCCGACGAGCAGGACCGGTTCGTCGCGCACTTTCGCGGGTTGGTCAGCGTGTGGCTGGCCGAGCGCGTGGGTGCGCCGTCGTCGATTCCCGAATAACCTGATGCCACCGCGTGCCCGTACCGGCACGCAGCGACACATCCGTGTGGTCCGACCGCCACGATCCGACCGCGCGACCGGGCAAGCGGCAGCGACACACCGCCGGGCGAAGGCAGGCCGACATGGGTCGACACGTCCAACTGCAGACGTTCAGCCGTGCGGACCGCACGCGATATCGCGACAAGGTGCGCAGCAACCTCGACGTGCTCGCTCGAATGCTGGCCGAGTCGACGTTCGAGCACGAGACGCCGATGACCGGACTCGAGATCGAGTTCAACCTCGTCGACTCCGCCGGCGACCCGGTGATGCGCAATGCCCATGTGCTTCAGGAGATCGCCGACCCCGACTTCGTGACCGAGCTGGGACAGTTCAACATCGAGATCAACGTCCCGCCACGAGAGCTTGCCGGCGACGGGCTCGCGGCATTCGAACGGCGCATCCGTGCCAGCCTGAACGCCGCCGAGGAGCGGGCCGCCGCGATCGGCACACACCTCGTGATGATCGGCATTCTCGCGACGCTGACGAGCGACCACTTGACCGAGGAGACACTCTCCGCCGACCCGCGCTACTCGCTCATCAACGACCAGATCTTCGCGGCGCGCGGCGAGGACATGGCGATCCAGATCGACGGCGTGGAGCGGCTCGCGCTGATCTGCGACTCCATCGCGCCGGAGGCGGCGTGCACGAGCGCGCAGTTCCACGTACAGGTGGCGCCGGAGAAGTTCGCGCCCTACTGGAACGCGTCGCAGGCCATCGCCGGCGTACAGATCGCACTCGGCGCGAACGCGCCGTTCCTGTTCGGCCGCGAGCTGTGGCGCGAGACGCGGATTCCGCTCTTCGAGCAGGCCACCGACACGCGGGCCGACGAGCTCAAGGCACAAGGGGTACGTCCGCGCGTATGGTTCGGCGAGCGCTGGATCACGTCGATCTTCGACCTGTTCGAGGAGAACGTCAGCTACTTCCCCGCGCTGCTGCCGATCTGCGACGACGAGGATCCGGTCGAGGCTTTCGAGAGCGGTCGCGCGCCGTCGCTGCCGGAGTTGACGTTGCACAACGGCACCATCTACCGATGGAACCGCCCGATCTACGCGGTCGTCGACGGTCGGCCGCATCTGCGCGTGGAGAACCGAGTCCTGCCGGCCGGGCCGACGGTCGCCGACGTGATCGCGAACGCGGCGTTCTACTTCGGCCTGGTCCGTACGCTGGCCGAGCATGACCGGCCGATCTGGACCCAGATGTCGTTCAACGCGGCCGAAGAGAACTTCCACAGCGGCGCGCGAAGCGGCATCGACGCGATGGTGTTCTGGCCGGGTCTCGGCGCCCTGCCGGTCACCGAACTCGTGCTGCGCCGTCTGCTGCCAATGGCGGCCGACGGACTCGATGCGTGGGGCGTGACGCCCGCCGACCGTGACCGCTTCCTCGGCATCATCGAGGGCCGCTGCGTGTCCGGATGCAACGGCGCCGCGTGGCAGGTCGCCGCCCTCCGTCACGCTCATCCCGAGGTGCCCGGCTCGAACGGCCTGCCCGGCTCGAACGGCGGCCGCCCGATCGCGGCATTGCGGGACATGCTCCGCGAATATCGCGAGCGGATGCACAGCAACGTACCCGTGCACCAGTGGCCGCTGCCCGGCCCGGTACCCACACCTCGCGGGCCGTCGGAGACCTAGCTGTCGATCTGCTGGCTCTGACGGCGCGGGTGACGGCCAAGCCGGGTTCGCCGGGCTACCGTGATGCCATGGATGACTTCGAGCCGATGCCTCTCGACTGGACGCGCGCACTGGCCATCGCGGCACACCCCGACGATCTGGAGTACGGCACGGCCGGCGCGATCGCGGTGTGGACGCGCGCCGGCAAGGACGTGCGGTATCTCCTCGTGACACGTGGCGAGGCCGGCATCGACGGCATCGCGCCGGCCGAGTGCGGCCCGCTTCGTGAGGCCGAAGAGCGCGACGGCGCGACGAAGGTCGGCGTCTCGGTCGTCGAGTTCCTCGACCATTCAGACGGCGTCATCGAATATTCACTGAATCTGCGGCGGGACATCGCCGCCGCGATCCGCCGGCATCAGCCAGAGCTCGTCATCGTCGGAAACTACGCGGACACCTGGCCGGGCGGCGGATGGAACACACCGGACCACCGCAACACCGGTCGCGCCGCCATGGACGCGATCGGCGACGCCGGCAACCGGTGGATCTTCCCGGAACTCGTGGCGTCCGGCCTCGAACCGTGGAACGGCGTGAAGCACGTCGCGATCGGCGGCTCGGCCAACGCGACACATGCGGTGGACATCACCGACACGTTCGAGGCGGCCGTTGCCTCGCTTGAGGCGCACCGTGCCTACCTCGAGGGGCTCGGCGACGTACCCGCAGCCGACGCGCGAGCGGTTGTCGAGTGGATCTCCGAGATGAACGCACCGCGGTTCGGCGGCCGACGCGCAACGGCGTTCGAGCTCGTCCGCTAGCCGGCCTCCTCCGCCCGCCGGTGTCGTCTGCTAGCGGGCATCGACGCGCTAGTCGGCCTCGACGCGCAGCTCGCCAAGCTCGGACCAGTCGTCCTGCGGGACCGTGAAGTTGACGATCCGCGGCGTGGCGGCCAGATGTTTGGGCAGCGTGCGCTGCGCTGTCTTGAAGTGCTCGGACTGCACGTGTGCGGCACCCGCGCCGCCGTCGCGGAACGCCTCCACGAGAACGTATTCGGCCGGGTCGTCGACACTGCGCGACCAGTCAAACCAGAGACACCCCGGTTCGGCGCGCGTCGCTTCGGTGAACGCGCGGGCAATCTCTGGCCAGTTGTCCGCGTCGTCGGGACGGACCTGGAACTTCGCGGTGATAAAGATCATCGGGATCGATCCCTCCGGTTGATCACGTGACATAGGCGACCATACGGTCCGACGCTGGCCGTTGCTTGTCGGTTCACTACCGCGGCTCAATCCGTCCTGAGTCCGCGGCGGCCGCCCAGCCGGACCAACGACGCACCGCGATCGCGATGACCGGGCCGGGCGGCGGCTCGTCGTACTGCGGATATCGCGCGGCCAACGCACGAAGCGGACCGGCTGCTTCCTCATCGCTCGCGTGCAAGACACGCGCCATCCCGTCGGCCCGTGCCCACCACAATTGCCGCCAGTCGTCGGAGTAGCCGTCGACCAGCACGCTGACCGCCCGGTTCGCACGGATGTTGTCGAGACGCTTGAGCCGACCGGCCCGCGCGTCCGACGACTTCGGCTTCGCGTCGATCGCGGAGTAGAGGGCGTCGTCGACAAGCACGAACACGATGGGTACGAGATGCGGGCGCCCGTCTTCGTCAGCGGTCGCGAGCCGAGCGACCGGCGCTTCGGCGAACCGGGCCCGGCACCACGCGATATCCATCCGCACGGCTAATCACAATAGGATGCAGCAATGCGATTTGGACTCTTCGTTCCCCAAGGATGGCGCCTCGATCTGGTCGGCATCCCGGCGGCCGAGCAGTGGGCGGCAATGCGCGCGATCGCCCAGGCGGCGGATGCCGGCCCGTTCGAGTCGATCTGGGTCTACGACCACTTCCACACGGTGCCGCGACCGACCGACGAGGCGACACACGAGGCGTGGTCGCTGATGGCCGCGTTCGCCGCCGCCACGACACGGGTACGCCTCGGCCAGATGTGTACGTGCATGGGCTACCGCAATCCGGCCTACCTCGCGAAGGTGGCCGCCACCATCGACGTGATCTCCGGTGGCCGCGTGGAGATGGGCATTGGCGGCGGCTGGTACGAGCACGAGTGGCGGGCCTACGGGTACGGGTTCCCGGGCGCCGGCGACCGCCTCGCGATGCTCGACGAGGGCGTACAGATCATGCGCCAGCTCTGGACGACCGGCACGGCCACCTTGGCCGGCAAGCACTACCAGGTCGACGGAGCGATCGGGCGGCCGCTTCCGCTGCAGGACGGTGGCATCCCGTTGTGGATCGCGGGCGGTGGCGAGCGCAAGACGCTGCGGACCGCGGCGAAATACGCGCGCTACACGAACTTCGACGCGACGCCCGAGGTCTTCACGCGCAAGTCCGACATCCTGGCGCAGCACTGCAAGGACGTCGGCACGGACTTCGACGCGATCACACGATCGGCCGACTTCAACATCGTGATCGGCGAGACCGACAAGGATGTCGCGGACAAGCTCGCGTGGATCCGCGCGCACTACAGCCCGTTGCTGCCCGCCGACGTCGTCGACCGGAACGTGAGCTCGTTCGAATCCGGCCCGCTGGTCGGCACGCCCGAGAAGATCGCCGAGGAGCTGGCGAATCTTCGCAAGATCGGCATGACGTACGCGATCGGCTACTTTGTCGACGCCGCGTACGACCCCCGCAGCGTCGACCTCTTCGCCACCAAGGTGATCCCAGAGCTGGCCGACTGAGAGTTCCGGCCGCACGTCTGGCGCACGTCTGGCCGGCGCCACGCAGGATCAGGCCGCGGTGTCGTGATCGCCAAGCGATTGCGGCACCGCGGCACCGCGCTTGCCGTACCGGATGCCACCGGGCAGCTTGACGTCAGCGCACGGCGCGCCGTCGTTGCGCGATGTCGTGGCTATGTCGGGCGAGCGCGTGGCGCAGCTCGTACAGCGCATATCCGCAGGTGGCCGCGTTGTCGTAGGTGGCCGACGACTCCGCGACCGGCGAGCCGTCCGGGCCGCTGACCACCCACCGCCAGCCGCCGGTCGGCTGTTCGACCGGTCGGATCGCGCCCGGCTCGGCCACGAAAACCTGCTTGGCCGCCCGCGCACACGATTCAAGATCCGGATATGCGTGCGTCCCCCGTGCCACCGCTTCGGGATGCTGCGGTGACCATGTGATCGCCCATTGGTAGCCGCCCTCAGGCGCGCGCTGTGTCGTGAGGCGCATGGCGTCGCCCCTTCCTAACCCTCGACCAACACGTACCCACCAGAATTGCAGCTATACATGCATCATGCAATCAGTGGTTAGGGCAGTGATGGCTGTGAGTCGAAGCGGGCCGTGTTTCGCCACCTGCGCCAGGACCCCGCTGTATCGCGTCACGACGATACGGTGAACGGGTGGGTCTCTCGGACGTGGTCTACGCGCGCCTGCTCGCGCTGCGGACCGGCCTGCGCCAGTTCGAGCGGTGGAGCGAGCAACAGGCACAAGCCGCCGGTTTGACGCCGGCCCAACATCAACTGATGCTGGCGATCCGCGGGCACACCGACCGGCGCGGCCCGACCATCCGTGACGTCGCCGACTATCTCCTGCTTCGGCATCACAGCGTGGTCGGCTTGGTGGACCGTGCGGACGCGGCGGGTCTGGTGTGCCGGGTGCGCGACGAGGACGACCACCGCGTGGTGCGTCTTCGCCTGACGACGGCGGGCGCGGAGCGGCTGGAGCGGCTGTCCGCATTGCATCTCGAGGAGCTGGAACGACTCGCGGCGCGCCTGCCGAGCCCCCGCGAGTCGGCGGTCGAGGTGCGGATCGCAAGCGTCTACGACAACCCTGGACGGTCGCCGGCCCGGCGGATCCTCGTCGACGGCGGGTGGCCGCGCGCGCTGGCCCGGACGACGACCAACGTCACGTTGTGGGCCAAGGACGCCGCGCCGAGCGCTCAGCTTCGCCGGTGGTACGCCGACGCGCCGCAACGGTTCGACGAGTTCGCTCGCCGCTACCGGACCGAGCTACAGACCGACGCCGGCGACCTCGCCCTCGATCTGCTCCGGGATCAGGCCGCCGACGCGGACGTCGTGTTGGTCACGGCGGCCCGTGACCCCGATCGGTCCGCTGCCGCCGTGCTCCGTGACGTGCTTGGCGGACGGTAGGGCGCCGCGCTGCTACCGGCGATGCGCGTGCGTTGCGTGGAGGTGCAACGCGTGGAACGGATGCATGACCGCGGCATGCCGGCACCTCGCGCAATTGAGCAGTGGCCGGTGCGCACGCACCAGACCAAGCCGCCCGCAGTGCGCGCACCGAACGATGTTGACCGCGCCGAACGTACCTAGGATCCCGACGTACGCCGCCGCGGTGGCGACGATCGCAAGCAGTACCGCGAGCACAACGGCCAGCGCCTCGACGGCCATGCCGTTCGCCTTCTTCCCGATATATCGTCGTGCGATTCTATCGTGTCACGATATCTTATCCGACCGCCGATGCATACTCGATTCCCGGCGTGTGCGGGACCCGACCGGGCGGGGCGACAGACCCGCGAAACTGTCGTTCCGCGAAGCGGTGCGCTAGGCAACAATTGCAGGATGCCATCGCCTGCCGCCGTGAAGAACACCACGTCCCGTGACGAGTTGATCGAGGCGTTGATGACCGCCAGCCGAGCGATGGTTGCCATTGCCGGCCGCTCCCTTGCGGATGTCGATCCCGACGTGACGCTGCCACAGTCGCGTGCCCTGGTCGTGCTCGCGTCCCGCGGCCCACAGCGCGTCATCGACATCGCCGCGGACCTCGGTGTCGCGCCGTCCACCGCCACGCGGATGTGTGACCGGCTAGTACGCAAGGGACTCGCGCGCCGGTCCCGTACCGCGGCGGACCGCCGCGAGGTGCGCTTGAGCCTGACGCCGGTCGGCCGGGATCTGGTCCGGGACGTGACCCGGCGTCGGCGTAGCGAACTCGGCGGCATCGTCGACGCGATACCGACCGGCACACATCGTCACGTCGCCGCCGCCCTGCAGGCGCTCAACGACGCGGCCGGCGAGCCACCGGAACGCGATTGGTGGCTTGGCCCGGTCGACCGCGAGGTTTAGCCCCGCTACGCTCACCACACGAGGGGCACGAGGCGCTTCGTACCCGAGGCGTACGACCGGTACCGGTCGCCGAGCGTGGTCAGCAGCGCGTTCTCTTCCACGCGTATCCGCCAGACGACCATGACGAGCGCCAGCACCGCCATGACCGCGACCGCTGCCCAGTTGGCTGACGTGAGCCCAACCCCGACGACCATGAGCAGGCCGCCCGCGTAACTCGGGTGGCGCACCGTCCGATACGGGCCGGCCGTCACCACATTCTGGTCCGGCCGGACCTCGATCGAGAACGAGAAATACTGCCCGAGCGCCCGGAACGACCACACGCGCATCGCCACGCCGGCCAGGAATATCGTCATACCCACCGCGAACGCAACCCCGCCGTGACTGATCGTCGCGTCTGGTACGACCGGCGGCGCGAGGTAGAGCCACACGTTCTCGGCGATCACCACCGCGACGCCAACCACATAGAAGGCGACCGTTGGCGTGCGCTGCACCGAACCGTTCTTGCTTCGCCGCTCCTGGACGCGCAGGAACTCGACGAACTCCACCATCAACCAGGCCACCACGGCGACGAATAGCACGAAGCCCACGTGGTGCGTGTAAAAGTACGGCCGCATCGTTCCTCCTCTGTGCCCGGCCCGAATGGCGGCCGCCACGACCACGGCGCCGACCGCCATGGCAAGCGTCGCGGTGAGCACCGCGTCGTGTGATCTGGCCGCGGCACGCCATCGCTGCCGCACCGCGCCACCAACGAGGTTCGCCGCGGCGGCGAACGCCGACGTCTCCCCCGCTTCGATGAGGTCGTCGGTCAACACCGCGAGCTCGGCCCCGTAGCGGTCGCGCCAGGCGCGCGGGTAGCACGCCAGCGCCGTGCGCACCAGCCGCGCGCTCATGACCACGCCACCGTCAAGCGACGCAGCCCGACCTTCGCGATGCGCGCGGCCTCGGTGAGCCGCTCGCGCAGGTGCTCCCGACCCGCCGGCGTGATCCGGTAGGGCCGTCGGCGATCTTCGCTAGGCAGCGGCTCGACCAGACCCGCGTCCTCCAACTTCGCCAGCGCGCCGTAGAGCGTGCCCGCGCCGAGCTTGACACCGGCGAAGTCTTCGATGTCCTTGATCAGTGCGTACCCATGCTTCGGCGCGTCCGCGAGGCTCGTGAGGATCAGGATGCTGCGGTCCGACGAACCGCGGATCGAGTCTCTCGTCATGCGATCACCCTCCAACTAACTCCAATAAGCGTATATCGGAGAGTGTACTAACGCAATGGTCGGCGGCGGCTAGCCGAAAATCCCTCGCGCCGGGGCCGGCCGCGTGGTGTGCTGGTCGTCGTCGACACGAACACCGAAGGAGCGTGACATGCGAGCAACGTCGATCTCTCTCGAGAAGGACCTACTCGTCCATTCGAAGGGTGCGACGATTGCTGCGCAGCACGTTGAATCTCGGGATCCTGGCGCATGTAGACGCCGGTAAGACAACACTTTCCGAGCGGCTCCTCTTTTCCGCCGGCGTCATCGGCGAGATCGGTCGCGTCGACGACGGCACGACGCAGACCGATTCGTTGGCGCTCGAGCGCCAACGTGGCATCACGATCCGCGCCGCCGTGGTGTCGCTTGTCATTCGTGGTACGTCGATCAACCTCATTGACACACCGGGCCACCCGGATTTCATCGCCGAAGTGGACCGTTCGTTGGCGGTGCTGGACGGCGCCGTACTGGTGATCTCGGCGGTCGAGGGTGTCCAGCCACAGACCCGCGTGCTGATGCGCGCGCTGCAACGGTTGCGCGTACCGACGTTGTTGTTCGTGAACAAGATTGACCGAAGCGGCGCGGATGTCGATCGAACGCTGGCGCAAATCGAGCGTCGGCTCGCGGTGACCGCGGTCCCGATGGCGCGCGCGGACCGACTCGGGTCGCGCGCCGCGTATGTGACACCGCTGTCCATGGACGACGATGGCTTCCGCGGCGTCCTCATCGACTCGCTCGCCGACCGCGACGAAGGGTTGCTCGCCGCGTACGTGGACGACGAAACCGCGGTGACTACACAGCGGCTGTGGAGCGAACTCGTCACCCAGACCCGGCGGGCCGCCATCCATCCGGTGTTCGTCGGATCGGCCGTGACCGGTGCCGGCGTCGATGCGCTGATGGACGGAATCGTCGACATGCTTCCGTCGGCGGCCGGTGACACCGATGGCGCGCCGAACGGCAGCATCTTCAAGATCGATCGCGGTACGGCGGGCGAGAAGGTCGCCTACGTACGCATGTCGGCCGGCGCGCTGCGAGTGCGCGAGCAGGTCAACGGCGGCACTGACAAGGTGACCGCGATCCGGGTGTTCGACCGTGGCGCTTGGGTGCGCCGCGATGCCGTGTCTGCGGGCGAGATCGGCAAGCTGTGGGGACTCGCACACGTCAAGGTCGGCGACTCGATCGGCGCCCGCTCCGGCGAGCGGGAGCAACACCACTTCGCGCTGCCGACGATGGAGGCGGTCGTCGTGCCGGTTCGGCACAGCGACCATGTCGCACTCCGGTCGGCCCTGACGCAGCTTGCCGAGCAGGATCCGCTCATCAACGTACGCATCGACGACGTACACCACGAGCTAGCCGTTTCGCTCTACGGCGAGGTGCAGAAGGAAGTCATCCAGGCGACGCTCGCCGACGACTTCGGCATCGACGCCGAGTTCCGAGCGACGACCATGCTCTACATCGAGCGGCCGACGCGCGTCGGCGAAGCGATCGAGCGCCTGAACACGCCGGACAACCCGTTCCAGGCGACCATCGGGCTACGCGTCGAACCCGCGCCGCCGGGCACCGGCGTGGCATTCCGCCTCGGAGTGGACTTCCGGGCCGTGCCGCTCTACGTCTATCGCACAGTCGACGAGTTCGCCGCCAGCATGGCCGACTACGTGCGCGAAGCGCTCCGCGAAGGACTGCACGGCTGGCCCGTGACGGACTGCGTCGTCACGATGGTCGACAGCAACTACAGCGTGGCGGACGGCGGGCCGAGCCAACGCGGACCGACGAGCACCGCCGCCGACTTCCGCAAGCTCGCGCCGATCGTCGTGATGGCGGCGCTGAACGACGCCGGCACAACGGTGTGCGAGCCGATGGCGCGCGTGACCATCGACGCTCCGCTCAGCATGGTCGGTCCGGTGCTCGCCGCCGCGGCCTCGCTCGGTGCCACGGTCGACAATCAGTTGGTACGCGGCGACGAGATCACGATCGAGGCGGTGCTCCCAGCCGCCGACGCGCCGGCGCTGCGACGCAAACTGCCGGCGTTGACCAGCGGCGAGGGCGGCATGCAGACGTCCTCGGCGGGCCACCAACCGGTGCGCGGCACTCTCCCGTCGCGTCGCCGTACCACGGCCAATCCGCTGCACCGTCAGGAGTATCTAGCGTCGCTGACCGGCCACACGGCCGCACTGAGCCGTTGACGTGCGTCGACGCCCCGGATGCGCCGGTCATGGTTGCGATTGGCTCGCCGACGCAGCCGCGGGCAGCCAACGGTCCAGATATTCGGCGAGGTCGTCGGCTTGATGGCGGGATCGGTATCCGATGTGCCCGTCCGGCCGCACAACGTAGACCGCGTTGTCGTGTGGTCGGAGATTCAGCCTGCGCATCGCGATCGCGTCCAGCGCAACCTCGCCATCGCGGTCGCTCGCGGTCAGGTGGTGGACGCTGAGCCCGGTCCGGTGGTGCCCGGCCGGCTGGTCGTTAGGCGGACCGCATTGCAGCAGGTGCCAACCCGGTTCGGCGATGAGCGCGTGCAGGGTCGACGGCTGTCCGTGCACGCGGATCGGCGCATTGGGCAGGCGGTCGCCGGCGCGCAGACCGCGGCCGAACGCGTGCTGACCGTTCACGCACAGCGGGCTGCTCCGGTAGCGGATAGCGAGCTGAGCGATGGTACGAAACGCGTAGCGGCGACCACCTTGCGACTTGGTGGCAAGTGGTATCACGGTCGGTGCGATCACGCGTCTCGCGAACCGGACGAGCGCGTTGTCTGTCGTCGCAATGGTGAACGCGCGGTCGGTGAAGCGGAGCACGGCACGACCGACCGGCGCGCGCTCTGCTTCGTACGTGTCGAGCAGGTTCGGGTTCGCGCGGCCGTGGATAGTGTCAGCAAGCTTCCAGGCGAGGTTGACAGCATCCTGGATTCCGGTGTTCATGCCTTGGGCCCCGGCCGGCGAGTGGATGTGAGCGGCATCGCCGGCGAGGAAGATCCGCCCGGACCGGTAGTGGGCCGCGACTCGGTGGTGCAGGCGGAAGTTGGTCATCCAAATCGGGTCGTGCAGTCGCACGGCGCCACCGGTGTAGCGAACGGCGAGCGCCTCTACCTCGTCGAGCGTGATGTCGTCCGGCGCACGATCGGTGTCGTCGCCGGCGGGTCGCATAGCCAGCAGCCGCCAACTTGCCGGTGCGCCGAGCGGAAAGAAAAACAACATCCCGCGCTCGGAAAGGAACACGTGCGCGGCGTCCGTTGCGATGCCATCCGCTTCCGTGTCGACGAGCACGAAGTTCTGTGGGTACGAGCCGCCCTCGAACGCGATGCCGGCGGCGGACCGCACCGTACTGTGTGCTCCGTCGCAACCCACCACATAACGTGCCGTGACAGTCTCCGTAGCACTGCCATTGCGCAGCACGGTGGTCACAACATCGCCGTCGTGTTGGAGTTGTCTGAGCTCCACACCTCGCTCGATACGCACGCCACGATCGGCGAGATGCTCGGCAAGGATCCGTTCGGTTTCGGCCTGGGATAGGAACAACAGGAACGGATACGCAGTGTCAGCCATGCCGAGGTCGAACAGTGGAATCGACAAGTCGCGCCTGCCAGCATGGATTCGCATCCGGACCATGCGATTGCCGTGTTCGACCAGGTGCTCGCTGACACCCAGCCCAGCGAGAACCTCGAGCGTGCGCGGTTGGATCGCCAACGCTCGTGATTCGTGGACCCGGTCGGTGGCCCGATCGATCAGCCGCGGCCGAACGCCGTGCGCCACCAGATGCGCGGCCAACGCCAATCCGGTCGGCCCGGCGCCAACCACGAGAACGTCGACTGTGCTCTGACCCATTACGTCAAGATAACGGTCGCGTTGGTCCACCAACGGTCAGCGCAACGTCATCAGGGACGCGCATCGAGCGCGCGGGTAAGCTCGCGCGGCCAAGCTGGTGCATTAGCTGATCGAGGTGACGTTGAGTTCGCCGAGGAGGGTTCGGACGCGTCGCTCGATCTCGTCACGGATCGGACGTACCTGTTCGACGTCTTGTCCCGCTGGATCGTCGAGATCCCAGTTGAGGTATCGCTTGCCGGGAAAGATCGGGCAGGCATCGCCGCAGCCCATGGTGATGACGACGTCCGCCGCGCGGACAACTTCGTCGGTCCACGGCTTCGGGAACTCGCCGGTGATGTCGATGCCGCGTTCGGCCATGGCAGCGACGGCGGCCGGGTTGATGGAGACACCGGGTTCGGAGCCGCCGGACCAACCGACCGCACCACCGTGAGCAAGTTGGTTGAAGAAGCCAAGTGCCATCTGGCTGCGACCCGCGTTGTGCACGCAGAGAAACAGCACAATCGGCCGTCCGTCCTCACGATGGCCCTCGACCTTGGCCAGCGCGTGCAGGCGCTGTCGCGCAAAGCGTTCCGCCATGAGTGGCAGGAACCGGTCGATGTGGGCGTTGGTCGCGAACTGGTGGTAACTCGAGTGCAGGAATCGTTCGATGGTCTCGGCGCCAAAGAGATCGCCGAATTCGCTCCGCAGATTTGTCGCGGCCGTGCGAAGCGCGAGTTGTTGGTCGACGGTGAGGTCGGATGGGTTCA
>DASTMZ010000136.1:0-8687 GCA_035713725.1 Micromonosporaceae bacterium | reverse complement strand
CGGCGGCATGATCGGCGGAACATTCGCGCCGTGGCGTACGCATAGAGCGCGAGAGCACTCGAACCGCGCGCGTCGTCGGAGTCGACCGGATGACGCCCGGTCTTGTAGTCGACGATCACGAGCTCGTCGCCACGCCGGTCGATGCGGTCCGCCCGGCCGTTGAACGCGAGCAGGTCCGTCTTCGCGGCCACCACGCGCTCGACGCCGACCGGGTCGCTCGCCGGGTCAAGATCGGCGACGTAGTCCTCGAGCCAGGCAAGGGCCATCCGGAACGCCGCGCGCTCCTGCGCCTCGTCGCGGTATCCCTCGGCGACCCAGGTCGCCTGTAGCAGCACCGGTAGCGCGCCGGTGCCGCGACGCTCGACTGGCACGCCGTACCAGTTCCGCAGCGCGGTGTGCACGCTCGCGCCGAGCGAGTTGTGCGCCCACGGCGGGCCTCTCGGCGGCACCGGCCGGTCCACGTACCCATACCGGTAGCGACGCGGACAGTCTTCGTACGCAGCCAACCGACTGGGCGTCGCCACGAACAGCCGCTCTGGCATGCCGTCGAAGGTCAGCTGCTCGATCGGCTCGGACGGTGCCGCAGACCGGTGCGGCGGTTGGACGGGTGACGGCTCCACAACGCCGATCGTGCCACCGAGATGCGACAGCGGTTGCGCACGGTCGGTCGCCACGGTGCCCACCCGCCCGCCCGACGCTCAGTGCGGCGAGTTCAGATACTGGGTGACAAACGCGCCGACCGAGTCGGCGATGAGTTGCACCGCGATCGCGGCGAGCAGCAGACCGGCGATCCGCGTCACGACCTCGATGCCACTGGGGCGCAGGATCCGTACGATCACGCCGGAGAACCGCAGCGCCAGCCACACCACCAGCATGACGAGCAACACGGCGACCGCGATCTCGAAGTACTCGCCGACGCTGTCCGCGCGACGGACGAACAGCATCGTGGCGACGATCGCACCCGGACCGGCGAGCAATGGCGTACCCAGCGGTACGAGCGCGACGTTCGACGTCGCACCGCGGCTCGCGTCGTCGGTGCGGCCGGTCAGCAACTCCAACGCGACCAGGATCAGCAACAACCCGCCGGCGCCCTGCAGCGCCGGCAGGTCGACGTTCAGGTAGTTGAGCAACCGCTGCCCGGCAACGGCGAATACCACGATGACGCCCAGCGCGAGTGCCGCCGCCTGCCAGGCTGCACGGTTGCGGTCACGAGCGGGCAGCGTTCCGGTCAACGCCAGGAATATCGGCACCGTGCCCGGCGGGTCCGTGATCACGAGGAGGGTCACGAACGACTCGCCGAAGAGCTGCATGCCATCACTATCCACCGCCGACCGAGGTCGGCCCGTGCATTCTTCGGCTCTGTCGGGGATGGACTCCGGCGCGCCTATGTCGCGCTGAACAACGTCGCGATTATCGAATACACCTGGTGGATGACGCCGGCCGCAACGACACCAAGGCCGACCGCCACGACCACCATGATGCCGACGAACCGCACGTTGGACCGCCGATTGGCCGCGTCGCGTCGCATCTCTACCTCCGCGTCGGCACGTGCTTCGGCATCGGTAAACAACTCGTCGAGGTCGGCGAGCCGGTAGGCATAGACCGCCCGACGCCTCGCCGCCCGGTCGCGACGCGGCGCGGCGGCCTTGCCACGCACCCTTGGATCCCCCGCCTGACCCACGGATGCGTAGCGTGCACCGACCGCCAGCGCCGCGCGCTGATCCGCCGGACGTGGCCGGTCAGCGGTGGCTCCGAGACCGTGCGTCGGCGCGGCGCGCCGGTCTGCCAGTCGTGAGGCGCGTGGTCCGGTCACCCCCGCGGGTCGACCGGCGATCGCGCCCTGGCCGACCGTCGCCGTGCGACCGACAGCGGTCGCCGGACGCGCGGTCGACTTCGACACTTTCCCCCGTGCCGTCGACCCCGAGCCGGCGGCGCGGCCGGTCGTCGTCGGCTCGCCGGTTGCCGCCGGCTTGCCGGTGAGTGCCGGCCAACCACGAACCGACCCACCAGGGATCGCGAATCTTCGTCGCGAGGCCCCCGTCTGTCCGTCGGACGAAGCGTCGCGATCCGTCGGTGATGGGTTGTTTCGGGTGTGGCGTGCCAACACAGTCACGTTCGTAAAGACGCCATAGCCGCGCCTGAGGTTGCAGCGCCAGGCACACAATTTGGTATCAGCGTGGAATTACCAGCTGACGTTCAGGAACCGTCGCCGCTCGCGCCGTCGCCTACCGTGCCGATCCCGGCGTCGATGTCCGCCGTACGCGCGGCAAGCTTCGCCTCGACCGCCTCGGGCTCGTACATCTCCTCGACGATGCGCAGATACAGCTCGTTCGGGCTCGGCAGATGCTTGACCTCGCGCAGCGCCTGATCCTGGCCAGCCGACTCGACGACGAAGTTGCCGTAGCCCAGCACGCGACCGAGCGCTGACTGCTGGTACTTCATGTCGGTGACGCGGAGCAGCGGCATCATCGCGACGGTACGCGTGACCATGCCACTGACCTCCATGATGCGCTTGTTCGTCAGGATGAACCGGTCGTAATACCAGTCCGCGACGCGCCACGCGATGGCGCTCATGACCAGCAGCCAGATGGCGATCACCACACTGGTGGCGAGCCCGGCATGGCGCTTGACGAGAAATCCCCACAGCCACCCGAAGACAAACGTGGCGGCCGCCGCGTAGGCAAACTGATCGAAGAGATAGCTCCAGTGCTTGCGCCATTCACCGCGGAACTTCTCGGTCGGAAAGAGATAGCGCGCGACGAGCGCACTCGGCTCCTCTTCGATCGGAAGGGCTTGATTCGGGCCGAGCGGCATCCCGGACGAGTCGTAGTAGAGACCACTGCCGTCGTCCTCGTCGATCGCATCGAGCCGGATCTCCTCGGTCGACGCATCCGCGCCGTCACCGTGTCCCCGGCCCATTGGCGGAACTCCGCCGTCATCCGGGAATTGGCCGGGGCCGGATTCTCGCGGTGGCATTGTTACCTGAGATTATCCGCGTGCGCTACGCGACGAGGCTCGAGAAGAAGTCGCCGAAGCCCTGCGCGATGTCGACGACACCATTACCAAGGGAACGAAAGACCGCGGCCGCGTTCTGCGGTCGGTACGCCACGAAGAACACCAGGAAAGCCACCAGGCTCCAGGTGAGGATTTTCTTCAGCATCTATGGCCATCCCCCTCCGCACGGGTGCGGTGTATAGCGTGCGGTGGCTGCAGTCAGAGTAGCAGTTGTACCTGTTGCGATGAATCATCGACGAGATAACTTCATCCGAGGATCATCCCGGTCGCGCGTCGTATTCCGGTTCTTGGCACATGCGTCCGATTAGGTATGACTCAGGTGACTCGTCCGCGCCGAGCGTCAGTCCGCTAGCTCGTCGATCGCGTGTGCTCGGATCCATGCGTGCATGGCGATCCCGCTCGCCACGCCCGCGTTGATGGACCGCGTCGAACCGAACTGGGCGATGGAATAAACTTGGTCGCAGGCGTGCCGCGCGGCGTCGGACAGGCCCGGGCCCTCCTGGCCGAACAGCAGCGCGCAGGAGCGCGGGAGGACGGCGGTCTCGAGCGGATGGGCGCCCGGGAGGTTGTCGATGCCGACCACGACGAGCCGGTGCGCGTGCGCCCAGTCGACGAACTCATCGATCGTCCCGTGGTGACGGACGTGTTGATATCGGTCGGTGACCATGGCGCCGCGCCGGTTCCAGCGCCGGCGTCCGACGACATGCACCTCGCGCGCCAGGAATGCGTTCGCGTTGCGTACCACGGTTCCGATGTTCATGTCGTGTTGCCAGTTTTCGATGGCCACGTGGAACTCGTGTCGGCGCTCGTCAAGATCCGCGACGATCGCGTCGCGCCGCCAATAGCGGTAGCGGTCAACCACGTTCCGCCGATCACCACCGGCAAGCAGCGCCGGATCGAACCGCGCATCATCCGGCCACGGACCGGACCACGGTCCGACGCCGACCTCTCGCGGCAGGACATCCAAGGCGCCGTCGTCATCCATGTCGTGGTCCGGGTCGCCGCCTGCCGAGTGTGCGCTCACCGAGCCAGAGGGTACGGCGTCGGCCTAGCGCGCGGACACGCCGCGCCGCACCACCCGTGCGGTGCGCCATCCGGCTGCGCCCCGGTCCGGCCGCGGGGTGCGGCCGAACTAGGTCAGCCAAACGCCTCGGACAACTCGTCGAGGAAGCGCTTTTCGGTCGCGCCGAGCATCGACGCGCGATCTTCCGGCGAACCCGACGCGTCGCAGACGCGGAACGCAATGCTCTCGAGCCACTGCTCATATGCCGCTCGGTCGGCCGGCGTGCCGTGGTCGGCGAGAGCGGCGGCCGCTTGGCGGCACGCGACCACGACCTGAGCGAGACCCGTTTCGCGGTCGGTGGCGTCGAAGTCGGCGTCCGCGCCGTGCTCCGCGTAAATCGCGCCGACCACCTCGCGTACCAGTGCGTTGGGTGAGTCGCGCCCGGCCGCGATCGCGTCGAGTCCGGCAAGCGCCTCGGCGACCGATCGGCGGGATCCATCCGCGTCCGCCGACGTTGCCGCGATCACGACGCGGCCCGGCAGGCGCACCAGGAGATCCCATTCGGAGTGCGAAAACGTGGTGTCGATACCAGTACTGCGCATAACGACCTCCGTGGCCTCAGCATAGGACGGCCGCCGTGACGGTCCGCAAGCCTCCGGGAGGGTGGCGCGATCAGTCGGCGCGCGGTCAGTCAGCGTGAGGCGTCGGGAAGCTCGGCAGGCCGTCGTCGGTGGCGTAGGCCTTCTTCGGCACCATTACGCGCCGCCGGAACACGCAGACCAGCGTCCCATCCTGGTTGAAACCACGCGTCTCCACGGTGACCACGCCGCGGTCGGGCTTGGAGGTGGATTCCTTCTTGTCGAGCACGGTCGTCTGGCCATAGATCGTGTCGCCGTGGAATGTCGGCGCCACGTGGCGCAGCGACTCCACCTCGAGGTTCGCGATCGCCTTGCCGCTCACGTCCGGCACGGACATGCCGAGCAGCAGCGAGTAGATCAGGTTGCCCACCACGACATTGCGACCGAACTGGGTGGCCGTTGCCGCATAGTGCGCGTCGAGGTGCAGCGGGTGGGTGTTCATCGTGATCAAGCAGAACAGGTGATCATCGCTCTCCGTGACAGTCTTACCGGGCCAATGCCGATAGACCGCGCCGATCTCGAACTCCTCGAAATAGCGCCCGAATTGCATGGCGACCTCCGGTTGACCGGCACAGGAAAAACGGGTACGGCAAGTTTGCCGTACCCGGAATGCAATGAACGGCGGGGCCCTCCCCGGCGCCCGCCGCCCACGCTTTGTACACACAGTTTGCGGTACGCCGAGACGATCTCATAGTGACGGCGCTCACAGTTACCCAATCGTAAGCTTCAATTCCGCTTGGTGCGAATTTCAGTCACCGTACGTGTGCACCGCGCACGCTCTTACTGGCGACCAGGCGAGCACTACCCGGCCGAACGCCTGCCACCACCCGCCTCGCGCGTCACACCGATCGCGTCGAGATCGGTCCACTGCCACCGCGAGATCGTGGCGCGCGTCGGAACGTGCCGGGCGAGGAAACGGACGGACGCCGTACAGAAGCCGCAATCGCCGTCCAAGATGAGCACTGGCACGTCCACACTCACAGTGTGCGCCGAGCCGAGCGGCATGGCCCGATGGGCGAGTGTGACGCGCAGCCACGTGGGAATGTCGAGAAGAGGACCCTGGTTGACAGGATCGAACTATTCGTATGCGAACGGAGGCACTCCATGGCCGCCCAGGAACTCACCTCGACCAACTTCGACGAGTTGACAGGCGTTGGTCTGGCACTCGTCGATTTCTGGGCCGACTGGTGTGGGCCGTGCCACCGCTTCTCGCCGATCTTCGAGAGCGTCGCCGAGAAGCACGCTGGCGACGAAGTGGTATTCGGCAAGATCGATATTGATGCCCAGCCCGACCTCGCGCAGCGCTTCGGTGTGGCGTCGATTCCGACGTTGATGGTGGTGCGCGACGGCGTGATCCTCTACCAGGAGCCGGGCGGCATCCCGGCGCAATACATCGAGTCCCTCATCGAGCAGGCCAGCAAGCTGGACATGGATGAGGTACGCAAGACCGCGCAGGCCGCGAGCTAACCGGCGGCTACCGCACATCCGGCGACCGGATCCCACCGCGGGATCCGGTCGTCGCGCGTTCCACGCCAGCAGTGCGTGGCAGCTGACGTACTGTCGTACGCGTGCGTACCCCCCGAGAGATCCTCGCCGATTCGGTCACCATCGCGGTCGTCGGCGCGTCGCGCGATCCGAACAAGGAGGCACATGCCGTGCCTGCCCAGATCCAGCGGCACGGCTGGCGCATCATCCCGGTGAATCCGTACGCGGACGAGCTGTTTGGCGTGCCGTGCTATCCGACGCTCGCCGACATCCCCGAGCACGTCGACCTCGTCAACGTGTTCCGGCCGGCGCCGGACTGCCCGGACGTGGCGCGACAAGCGGTCGCGATCGGCGCCGATGCGCTCTGGCTGCAACAGGACATCGCGTCGCCGGAGGCTCGCGAGATCGCCACCAGCGCCGGGCTCGACTACGTTGAGGACCACTGCATCGCGGTGGAGCGTGCGGTCTCCGCGCTGAGCCGGCGCTAGACGGTGGCGCGAGCGCCGTCGTCGGTCAGGCGCGGTATTCCTTCAGCAGCCCGCGCGAGATGATCGTCTTCTGGATCTCCGAGGTGCCTTCGCCGATCAGCAGGAACGGTGCCTCGCGCATCAGGCGCTCGATCTCGTACTCCTTGGAGTAGCCGTAGCCGCCGTGGATCCGGAACGCCTCCTGCACGACCTCGGCGCAGTATTCAGAGGCCAGTAGCTTCGCCATGCCGGCCTCGACATCGTTGCGCTGGCCGGAATCCTTCAGGCGCGCCGCGTTGACCATGAGGGCGTGCGCCGCTTCGATCTTCGTACCCATCTCTGCGATCTTGAACGCGATCGCCTGGTGCTGGTGGAGCGGAGCACCGAACGTGTGGCGCTGCTGTGCGTAGCCGACCGCGAGTTCGAAGGCGCGCAGCGACACGCCGCAGGCCCGCGCCGCCACGTTGACGCGACCGACCTCGATGCCGTCCATCATCTGGTAGAAACCGCGGCCGACTGCGTCGGGTCCACCGAGGACCGCGTCGTCGCCGACCGCGTGGCCGTCGAGCACCATCTCGGTGGTCTCGACGCCCTTGTAGCCCATCTTCTCCAGCTTGCCGGGGATGGTCAGGCCCGGCGCCGTCTCGCCGAAGCCGGGCTCCTTGGCGAGCAGGAAGGTGGTCATGTTGCCGTAGACCGATTCCGCGCCGGTGTCGGTCTTGACCAGCGTCGCGACCACGGACGAGTACGCACCGTTGGTGAGCCACATCTTCTGGCCGCCGATGACATAGCGGTCGCCGTCCCGCACCGCCCGGGTGCGGATCGCGGACACGTCCGAACCACAGCCTGGCTCGGACATCGAGAACGCGCCGCGCACCTCACCGCTGGCCATTCGCGGCAGCAACTCGGCCTTCTGCTCGGGCGTGCCGTGCTGCGCCACGAGATAAGCCACGATGAAGTGCGTGTTGACGATGCCGGAGATGGACATCCAGCCGCGCGAGAGTTGCTCCACGACCAGCGCGTAGGTCAGCAGCGACTCGCCGAGCCCGCCGTAGTCCTCGGCGATGGTGAGCCCGAACAGCCCCATCTCACGCATGCCCGCGACGATGTCGGCCGGATATTCGTCCGCGTGCTCGAGGTGCTGCGCGTGCGGGATGATCTCCTTGTCGACGAACTCGCGGACCGTGTCGAGGATCGACCGCTGCACGTCGGTCAGGCCGGGCGTCTGGGCAAGGCGGGCCATGGCGGTGCCTCCGTAGCGTGACGTGTTACCGACGGGTCACTAGCAGTATCGGTTGGCGCGCCGAACCGGCCAACCTGGACGCCGTCGAGGGCGCTGTGAGAACTGTCTTCGCGCCGAAGAGCAGCGATGCCGCGCGGTGCCATTGACTGCTACGGTGCCGCATGTGACTTCGCCGGACTATGACCCGTCGCAGGAAAGCACCAGGATGGATCCGCAGGGTGGGGCGAATCCGTATCAGACGCCGAACCCGTACGGTCCGCCGCAGTACCCGCCGACCGCACCGGGCTATCCGCCGTCCGCCTACCCGACCTACCCGCAGTCGCCCTACCCGCAGTCGCCGTACGGCCAGCCATACGGTCAACCGTACGGTCAGCCGCCGCCGTACGGCCAAGGGTACGGATACCCAGTGGCCGGGCCGGTCGCGCAAACGAACACGATGGCCATCCTCTCGCTCGTGATGGCATTTGTGTTCGCGCCGCTCGGCATCGTGTTCGGGCACATCGGGAAGAAGCAGATCCGCCAGAGCGGCGAACAAGGCGACGGACTCGCCACCGCCGGCCTGATCCTCAGCTACATCTTCACAAGCATCTACGTTCTGTTCTTTGCGCTCGTAGTGGTCGGGCTCATCGTCGGAACGGCGGCAAGCAGCAGCGGCGGCTAGCCAACCTCGACGGACCAGGCGGCATTACCGGAACTGCGCCTGCCGCACGCTGTTGCCACCGTCCACAACCAACATTTGGCCGGTGATGTAGGACGCGGCCGGCGAGCACAGGAACGCGATCGCGGCGGCGACCTCGTCCGGCGTTCCGGGCCGACCGATCGGTGTGCCGAGGCCC